>CAZDSN010000144.1:0-8177 GCA_964507675.1 uncultured Ardenticatenaceae bacterium
AGGTGGAAGCGGGTTCGGGTCGATTATTGTTGACGGTGCTGCAAATGCCGGCACACAACACCCGGATCAACGCCTCGTCAGGACCAGGCCGCGGCTGTTCATAATCAGGCAGTAGTTGCAAACCGGTATCGCTAAGGTAAAGCGCTTTCATGGCAATGAATAATGGTATGTGAACTGCTCAGGGCAGAGATCAAGACGATGGGGTCGCTGCCTGATTCGGTTCGGGCGAGAGCGCAGCAGCATCCAGCCAGGCATCTAATTGGCGCAGCAGTGGAACCAACAGTTCTGGGGGCGCTTCATTCCACCCCCAGGCGGAAACGCCTCGATCGGTACGCAGCGCTACGACATGAAGCGTAGCAAATTCAAAAGGATCGCCGGGGACACGCTTTTTTGCCGGCACAACAGGTACATTATCTACAGACAGCAGGCGGGCAGCCGAAATAGTAGCCGTAACCGTCAACATGGTTTCAGCCTCCACTGTTTGTACCACATTTTCCGCCAAAATGCCGCCAATTTCCAATCTTCCTGTGGAGAACAACGTGACGCTGCTACCATCAGCCCGTTGATAAAACAGGATAGCCGGCTGTGGCAGAGGTAGCGGCGGCGCGGCCAGAGAGGTATCGCCAGCCGCCGCTGCAAGCAAGGGTTCAAGCTGCTCATAAAGCGGCAGCAGCGTTGCCGGCAGCGCCAGGTCGGGGCATTGAATGGTCACCAGGTGGCTGCCCACAGCCTCGGCTATAAAGAGCGTATCGTCAGGATAATCCAGGCAGCGGCTGCCGTAGCTGTCCGCCAGATCAAGTTGGCGCCACTCAGCCAGCCAGTTCCCCCATTCAGCGTCGGCGCCGACCGGCATTTCCACGGTGGCCGACGTCGCCAGCCAACGCCATAAGGTTCCGTCTGCCATCAGCGCCAACGTCTGCGCCACGTTGTAAGCAGATGCCCGGCGACGCACACCCAACGCCGTCCCCGGCGGGAAATGGGGACCCAGGTTGACAGCCATGAAGTTTTCGACGCTGGCCAGGAGCACTGGGTCTGTCAGCCAACCTGTCCCCTGCTGCGGAACCAGCGGCAGTTCATAGGAGAATTGCACGCACCGGTCACATTCGTCTGGCAGCTCAGTCAATTGGCGATTCAGTAAGGCGCTCTGTATTTCCAGCAGCACCGCTGCCTGGTTGGTCCTGGTCACCTGGTGGCCTGTCTGCAAGTCGCTGATAGTGATCTGATTACCCACCGTGCCTGCTAACTCTCGTGCCAAACCCAGGGCGGGAATGGCGTAGCGCAACGTCAATACAGGCGTATCCAGGGGGACGTCAGTTGGAGGCGGCTGGGTGGCAGCAGCAGTAAGTGTCGGTGAAGGTGTGACGGTGGGCAGGGGGGTGATGGTGGGATAGAGGGTGGGGAGAGCGCCGGCAGCAAGCCGGGTCATCGTTGAAAATGGCTGGACACTGGTTGGTAACGGAGCAGTAGGCGTTGTCTCTGTCTCCAAACGTCCACAACTAGACAGCCAGAAACAGAGCAGCAGGCAGATGGCGACGACTGGCCCCCACCTTATGGGGGCGTTTCTGGGACGAATACGTCCAGGTTCGTCCCAAATGGAAGGTTTTCCGCGCATGAGTGCCTGCCAGACCGTTGTCAGGTGGATGCCGGCGCTGGCTTCAAGAAAGGGATTTCGCCCTTTTCCCAACTCACCAGGAGGGGGATAGCTGTAAAAATAGAACTGTACGTGCCGCTGAAGAGACCTACCAGCAGCACGCCAATGAAAGAACGGATAGATTCGCCGCCAAACAGCAGGATAGCCACCAGCACAAACATAGCGCTCAACTGGGTAGAGAGGGAGCGGTGGAGTGTCTCCAGAATAGAACGGTTGACCAACGTCTCATAATCTTCCAACGGGCGGCGGGTGACATTTTCACGAATGCGGTCAAACACGACAATAGTATCTTGCAGACTAAAGCCGGCCACAGTCAAAACAGCCGTAAGGAAAAGTGAATCCACTTCCCAGCCCAGTACCATGCCGGCAACAGAAATGAAGCCCAAAATGATCAGAATGTCATGCACCATGGCCGCCACGGCGCAGGCGCCGTAGCGAAATGGGTTGGGCACCTGGCGAAAAGAAAACATGATATAAACCAGAATGATGACCGCCGCCACAGCAATAGCCACCACAGCCGCCTGACGCACTTCGCTCCCCACAGCGGGGCTGACGCTCTGCACCAATGTCTTCTGCGGGTCTAGGGGGCCTATTTCGGCTATCAAAGCCTCTTCAATAGCCTGCGCCCTCTCCGGCGTCACAAACTCCGTGCGAATTTGCCACGCATCTCGTCCGCTGCTTCCCTCATAGGAAAGGATAGCGGGATTATTGATGTCGAATGCGTTAAAGACCTGGCGAATGGCATCTTCCGTCGCGGCCTCGGTAAATACGACTTCGAAGCGTGTGCCGCTGCGGAAGTCTACCCCCACCTGAAAAGGCGCGCCGGTTGTCAGCCACGATGCGATCATAGCAATCAGGCCAATACCAATAAGAATGCCAGAAAGAAGAAAATAAACTTTGCGACGCTGCACAATCGTAAACATAGGTCAATCCATCATTCGTACGGAACGTTGCCCCACGTGCCGGTGCGGCAAAAGGAATCGCGTTCCGCAAGGGAGCCAAATCGCCGCCGGCTGGTCTATGTCTATTGGCACGGGCGCGTAAACCAGCCGGCGAAAGTTTCTCACAACCCTAATAGGGCCTTGCGTTTGCTCAGCCAGCCGGCGCTGCTCCCAATCACCAGGCGGACGAACGTTCGTGTCACGGTAACAGCAGTGAACATGCTGATCAGTACGCCAATAGCCAACGTAATGGCAAAACCTTGCACTGTGCTGGCCCCAAAATTGCGGCCAAAGATGAAGAGAATAAAACAGATAATCAGCGTGGCAATATTAGAGTCGCGAATGGAGGTCCAGGCCCGCGTAAAACCATCCTGAATGGCTTCAGTGATCTCTCCCCCGTGGCGCAGTTCTTCCTTCATCCGCTCAAAGACCAGAATGTTGGCATCCACGGCCATGCCCGTAGATAAGAGGAAGCCGGTAATTGCCGGCAGCGTCAACGTAACGCCAATCCACTTAAAGAAAGCAAAGTTGAGCAGGGCATAGATGATAAGAGCTACATCAGCCAGTAGACCTGGTAACCGGTAGTAAATGAGCATATAGAGCAGCACAATTAGGAGACCAATCGAGCCTGCGCGTATACTGGCGTCTACTGACTGCGTGCCCAACGTCGCCCCAATCTGGCGCGTAGCCTCTATGCGCAGCGGCACGGGCAAGCTCCCGTAGTTCAATTGTAACGCCAGAGTCTGCGCCTCTTCCAGTGTGAACCGCCCCGAGATTTGACCGTTATCACTGAGCACATCATTGATAGTTGGGCTGGAAATGACGCGCTTGTCCAGCACAATGGTCAGGAACTGTCCCACGTGTGTGGAGGTATGCGCTTCTAAGATGTCAGCGCCTTCCGGCGTCATTTCAAAAGAGACGAAGAACTCGCCAAATGTGCTACTGCCGGCAGTGGCCGATTTCAACTTATCCCCCGTCAACACAGAGGGGAATGTGGGAGCAGGCGACAATTCTGCTTCGGCCTCCGTGCGGCCGTTCTCCAATTCACAGCGGGATATGCCCTCATCGTGCGTGGTGCGAATACACATCCCTTCCGGCAAAGATTGGGTAGCCGTATCTACAAACTCCAACAGCGCTGTGCCCTGGATCAGGGAAAATGCCTCTTCCGGGTTATCAATACCCGGCAGTTCTACCAGAATACGGCGTTCCCCTTCCAACTGCACCACCGGTTCAGACACACCTAACCCATTGATACGCTGGCCGATAATATTGCGGGCTGTGTCCATCTGTTCCCGCGTAATCGCCTGGTCTGCAGGTACGTCAGCCTCTAACAACACCTGCAAACCGCCGCTCAGGTCAAGTCCCTGGCGAATCGGGTAGTTTTCGTTCAGCGCCATCCAGATGGCTGCCGTAACAAGGCTAATAATCATCAACAACCAGAGCAAATCACGTCGGTACATAAGGTTTGATTACCATACTGCAAATAGGATTGAGGAACGGCTGGCGCGGCGCTGTCCTGGTTGAGACGCATATCCTGCCGCGACCTGTTGCTTTGCAATACAAAGCGGCATGGATTATAGGGGGATTGAAGGATTGCGCAAGCGTGGAAAAGCGCATAGGTGCATGCAGCGGATAACCGTCAAATTCCAAAATTCGGGCTAAAACATATTGACAAACAGGTAGCAACAGGCGTATGATGTAGGCAAATACAGTCTATAGCGCCCCAGATGCACAGAAGACTGGTTGTGATTAATAAGCGGTTTTTGAGTCTCCTCTAGTGCGCCCATACGCTTTCGATGTCGAGGGAAGCACCCGATCGAAGCCAACATCTGTCCTTAGCCACCAAGAGACTCGCGGACATACCACCGCCCAAGACACAACCATCTCAAGGTCTTTTGTCCACATCTGGGGCTTTTTTTGCGCCTGCTTTTGCGCTGTTCGCCAGGCGCGCGCGTGTGTCAGGAAGCATCCTGCATATCCCCTTCAGACAAAACACGAGCAAAAACCAGAGTGTGACTCAGCGCCCCGGTGCGGGGATGCCGTCGTTCACAGCGCAAGGTCGCTTCCAGTTCGTACCCGGCGCGGCGAGCCACGGACGCGCTGCGCTTATTATCCGCATCGCAGCGAATCTCTACCCGCCTGGCTCCCAACACCGTAAATGCAAAATGGCTGATCCCCTGTACGGCCTCCGTCACATACCCTTGCCCCTCATACGCCGTCCGCACCCAATAACCAATCTCAAATCTGGGCACTGACCAGTCAATGCGGTGCAAGCCGCTGCCCATAATCAGGGTGTCTGAGTCCTTCAAAAAACACACCAGCGGCAAATCGGTGCGCTGCAAGAAAGCGGCGTGCGCCCGGCGTATCCATGCTTCTGATTCTGCTACGGCTGGCGGCTGTGCGGCCTGCGCCCAGTCCATCCACGGCTGCAGCCGCGCCCAGGAAGCCGCAACGGCAGCATTGAGGGCAGGCCCATCACCAGGGCGGGGAGCACGAATAGTAAGTCGCTCTGTATCGAACTGATCAGGAAAGTCACGCAAAATGCTTAGCATGGGGTTCGCCTGGCCCAGGAGACTGCCTTTTGAGCAGTCCAACCTCTGCGCAGAAGTTGAACTGCCGGCAATGGAGCAAGTGCCCAGAAATAAGTTTTCCCGGAGTGGGGGTTTTAGCCGAAGCAGTGCCGGCTAAAGTCTCCACTCCCCTACAGGAACTGAGTATTTAGTCATAACCGGTCAGGAGAGGCAGGAAAACATGAGTGGTCAGGTTAGACGATCCTACGGATTGGCTGACCGGGTCGCTGACGTTGTTGGCGCGGTCGCGAGCCGTGATGGTGAAGGTGTAGCTGGCCACCGGATCGCCTGTATAGACGGCACTGGTGGCGGTGGTGTCTTGCAGCCAGAGTTGGGGCACGCCGCCATTTTCGGCCACCATAACGACGTAATCCTGGATGCCGCTGCCCAGATGATCATCGCCGCTCCAGGTAAGGTTGATGGTGGCCCCCACGCGGGAAAGCGTCAGGGAGACATCGGGGGCGCGGCGGTCTGTCTCTATGACTACAAACGGGCGGCCGCCAATCGGGTATAGGGAGGGGTCCCAGTCGGGCGGTTTATTTTGATTGGTAGCTGCCGGCAAAATCAAGGTGTAAACGTCGTTAACCGGATTAATGACTTGAGTAGCGCCATCAGGAGTGATGAGGAGCGCCGACGTGTCCGCTGCCGGCAGTTCGGCCACTTCTGTTTCCCCAAAGCGTGCCCACAAACCGACGATGCGCTCATTGGTCGTAGGACGGTAGAAGGCAATCCACTCCTGCGGCCCATTGTAAGGATCGTCGCTGCCGGGCCGCTCCCGCCACAATGGTTCCACATTCTGCACATACGTAGTTAAGATGCGATACGCCTGGTAATTTAACCGCGGAGATTCAGGCGTAGGATGCTGGCGAAAACAGGCGGCGTCTGTCGGGTTGCTAAACAGGCCGTTGGCGTCGCCCGCGCAGGGTTTGCTGGGGTCGGAAATCAACATGCCATTGGCATCGCACAATTCGCCATTGTGGGGTGGGAAATCGGTGTCTTGCGGCTGGTTGCCGCAGCCATCGTAAAGCTGGAAGTGAAAGACAGCATCGGCGCCGGCAAACATGGCATAGAAAGCCGTCTGGATAACATAATCAGCCTGTTCGGTGAGGGTGGCGCGGTAAGAACTGGTTTCGTCCCACACCGGGCCGGGGTAATCGTTCCAGGCCGGCACGCCTGTTTCATCCAGCCAGATGGGCTTACTCAGACCATGCGCGCTGAGGGAATTGCCGGCACGGAACACATGATACCACGACTGCCAGGCATAATAATAACTATGCGTGGCCAGAATATCGTGAAAATAGACGTGCGCGGCGGCTAGAGGATCGCTGTCATACATATCCAGTACATTCTCATAGAAGTTGAGCAAGTCACCCGAGAAATTGTTTGCCAGCGCGCCAAATAAAATCTGGGCGGCAGGATCGGCAGTTTTGGCCGTCAGGTAGCCGACTTTGAGTAGCCGGGCATAATCTGCCACGCTGCCATCCCAAAAACTGGGCAAGTCAGGCTCGTTCCACATGGCCCAATGGGTGATGCCCACGCCCTCCGGCCAGCCATTTGCCTGAGCCAGCACCCCACCCGGCTTATAGCGGTTGACGGCCGCAGTCACAAACACCGCCCACTTGTTGTTCGGATTGATACTTTTGCCCGGGCCAGGTATGTCGCTGCCATCCGTGAAAATTGGCTCATATAAGCCCACCGGCGTGGCCGTTTGCGGCGCACTTAACGAGAGCGGGCCGCGCGGCATAGGGGAGGCCACCGCTGCCAGCCGGGCAGCATCACTGCTGGTCAGGTAAAACCCTGGCGTCCCTAGCAAAATGGCGTTAATTTGCAGTCCATGCGCCAGGTCCGCAGACACGGTTACATCCTGCGTTGCCCAGTTAAACTGGCCTGGATTTTGTTCGATGTTAGACCAATAGAGGGGCCAGCGGTTCCAGGTGGCTCCGGTAGACAGGGCGTTGGCGTACTGTTGGGCGTCCGCCGGGTCTTCGGCAGAACTCATGAAGTTGACCCCGTAGACGGGGCCGGTGCTGGCGGTGGCAGCGGCGGGGCGGAAGTCGGCAGGTTGTGCCGGCATTTCCATCACTGCCGGCGGACCAACCCAATGCGCCGCCGTACTATTTAGCTGCCCACTCGCTTGTCGCGATCCCCACATCACCCCCACAAGCGTCAAACTCAGCATGAACCATATCTTGACCTGTTTCATCTTCTCTCACCATGGCCTGGCACATAACTGGCGGTTACTTTTCCGGCCGCATCGTTCGCAATTGGCGAAACATCTCCTGCTCCGCTTCTGACAACTTCTGCGGCAGCTCCACTTCTACAGTGGCGAAAAGGTTGCCCCGCTGGCTAGGATGCCGTAATTCGGGCATCCCCTGCCCGCTTATGCGGAACACGCGGCCATTTTGCGTCCCAGGTGGAATAGTCAATGTACCCGTTCGCTCCAGCGTAGGCACATCCACTTTGCCTCCTAAAATGGCCGTATACAAATCCACTTTGACTGGCGTGTACAAATCATCCCCACGCCGTTCAAACTGAGCGTGCGGCAATTCCTGCACAATCAAATACAAATCGCCGGCTGGCCCGCCATTAACGCCGGGGCTGCCGCCACCCTTAACTCGAATCTTAGACCCCGTTTTGACGCCGCGGGGAATCTTCACCTGCGCCAGTTGCCCATCGGTCTGCTGCACCTGACGCGTTGAACCCTGGAACGCTTCCTCTAGCGTCACTTCCACGGCCACTTCGACATTTCGTCCCCGCTGCGGTTGTGCCTGAAAACCGCCGCGCTGCCCGCCCATATTGCCGAAAAGCAAATCGAAGAAGCTGGAGTTATCACTGCTGCCTGTGCCGCCAAAGCCACGCAGAATGCTTTCCAGGTCTTCCATATTGACGCGCGTCCCCCTCTGGCTGGCGTACTGCCGCCAAAAATCGTCAGGGCGACCACCCATATTTTGGAATTGCTGCCATTGGGAGCCGAACTGGTCATATTTTTGACGTTTGTCCGGGTCAGACAGCACT
>CAZDSN010000145.1:0-8171 GCA_964507675.1 uncultured Ardenticatenaceae bacterium
GGGGCGCGCAGCGCCCCTCGCCCTCTCCGAAATGCCCCCTTCCCCTGGGGGAAGGGGGTTGGGGGATGGGGGTCTGTGCCTCCCTTTACCCAGTTATTCTCTCAAAAGCGTTATCTGCATGCCATTAACCTGCTAATTCCCCACCATCGAACACCCCGGATCCACGCGCAGCGTATAGACCCTGCCATTCGCCAGGGTTTGCCCACTCCCTGGATGATACCCAATATAAATGGGCAGGCTGGTGGTGTGCATGGTGAACAGGGGGGCGGGCATGGTGGCTGCGCCGCGCGGGTGACCATTGGCCCAGTGAGACGAGGCGCAGTTGACGCCATCGCACACCAGGTCGGAGCGAATGGCATTCCAGGGCGCGCGGGGGCGGAAGGGGGTGCTGTAGAAGTTGTTCCCGCTGACAGAAAAACGCAAAACGTTCAAAACTGGTGCGCCGTTGTACACAAATGGCATGGCATATTGCACGTCAGGGTGGGTGAAGATGGGATTGCTGGCCCCTATCACGAATGGCCCCACAGCCATAATGCTCTGACCCCAACCGTGCCCATCGGCTAGACAGGAAGCAATAGGCGGCAGAACCAACGCCCCACCGGTCATATCGGCCACCTGCGCGGACAGATTGGGCATTTGGCATTGAATGTAGCCATTCGGGCCCATGATGGCCTGGTTCATGCTGATGATGGCTCCCGCCTGAGGAACACAGGTAGGCGAGAGGTCAAGCGTGCGGGTATACATGTTGATACCCACTTCCGCCGTAATAAACAGGGTGGCGGAAATGGTCGTTCCGGGAAAGTGTACGTCTACCAGCCAAACCGCTGAATTGGGAGGAGGGGAACCGGTATCAGCCGCCTGGGCAAACCGTGCGCTGCCGTAAGCAGCCAGGAATGACAAAACCAACAGGCAGCCCAACAACAGCCCTCGCCGCCATCCTCGTCGTACTCTGATTTGCTCGTTCATCATGACCTCGCTCATTCGAAAATAGTGGACAGTGAATAGTGGACAGTGGTCAGAAAATTCGTGTCATTCGTGGAATTCGCGGCAAAAATTTCATCCATTCCTTCGACAAGCTCAGGACAGGCTGTGGCGCGCCCGCTCATGGGGAACTTCAACGAGCTTGCAAATGACAAATTTGCCCCACATCTTCTATAATCCATTCTAAGCAGAAAGATCGAGTATGGGTCTCAACTATACACCCTTTTGTCTCATTTGGGTGTGGGTGTGGTGTAGAGCAATGAAAGCAGAGAAGATGCCGGCAGAACGCAATTTTGAACAGCAGCTAAAACAGGCGCTCAAGTATATTCAGGATACAACCTGGTTGGGCCAACATTCAGTTTTGGCCTCGCCCTATTTTCTAGGCGATCTCGCGTCTTCCCCAACAAATACAGCGGCCCATCCGGCAAACCAGGCAGCGGCACGCGGCGCGGCGCTGTGGCAGGCATTGCAGCGCGCGGCAGGCAGTCTGTGGGGCGAGGCCGGTCCGGCTAACCGCGAACAAATAGAGACGGCAATGCCCGTGATTCTGAAAACCCCTGACAGCCCTCGCTACGCTTTTCTGGTGCTGGAACTGCGCTACTTCCGTCGTTTCTTTAAGCCGCGTCGCCTGCCACAGATATGGGAAGAGTTTCTGGGCGAGTCGCGCGCCGAATTTTACCGCGACCTGGATGCCGCTGTAGCCCTGTTGGGGCAGGCGCTGCTGAATCACCTGCGCCCCACGTTTCGCCTGGAACAGCCGCTACAAACGGCAAACTTTGTTGGGCGAGAGACGCTGCGACAGCAAAGCCTGGCGGCGCTGCAAGCCGGTCAGAGCGTCGCCCTGAGCGGGCCGGGTGGAGTGGGCAAGACCACGCTGGGCAGCGTTATCGCTGCCGATTGGCCCGCTGATGCCGTTTTTTGGTACACCATTCGCCCCACCTTGACCGATCACCTGAACAGTCTCCTCTACAGCCTGGGCTGTTTTTTGCACCGCCAGGGAGCCTCCAATTTGTGGCAGATGTTGGCCGCTGAGTCGGGCGTCGGCGATAACGTCAATCTGGCGCTGGGGCTGGTGCGGGAAGACCTGGCGAAGTTGCAGGCGGCGCGCGCCGCGCCGCCGCTGCTTTGTTTTGATGAATTGGATCGGCTGCGCCCGATTGACATGGAAAACGTGCCGCCGGCGCATATACAGTTACTGGAGTTTCTGGACAGCCTGCGCGGTTTGGCTCCTCTGTTAATTATGGGGCAGCGGGCCGTGGTGGATACGGACGTACACCATGCCTTGACCGGATTACCTGAGCCTGAGTTGCAGCGGCTGCTGCAAAACGCCCATATCACCCTGTCCCGCCAGGAAGCGGCGCGGCTGCGCCAATACACTGATGGTAACCCGCGTCTGCTGCGCCTGTTTATGGCCCTTTACCAACAAAACGAAGCGGATGGCTCGCCTGATCTGGCGCAAATGCTGGCGCAGTTGGCGCAGACGCCCGCCTTGCAGCCGTTGTTTGACCGCCTGTGGCTGCGCACAGCGGCGGCGGAACGGCGGCTGCTGCAATCCCTGTCCGTCTTTCGTAGCTCGGCGCCCCAAGACGCCTGGCAGACGCACTCTGCTGCCTGGCACAGCCTGCGCCAGCGTGGTCTGTTGTTGACGGATGAGCAAGGGGGCGTCACGTTGTGGCCGGCATTGCGCGACCTGATATACGCCGAACTGTCCGTGGAACTGCGTGAACAACTGCACGGACAGGCGGCGGCAGTGCGCGCCGGGCGGGGCGAATACACCGCCGCTGCCTATCATCTTTGCCAGGCCGGCGCGGTCAAACAGGCGATCCAGATGTGGTTCCCGCAGCGACAGCGGGAGATCCAACGGGGACAGGCGGCAGCGGCGCTGGCCGTTTTCCAGGGGATTTCGCTGCGTCGCCTGGGGAAAAAAGAGCAACAGGCGTTGGCCCTGCTGCGAGCGGAACTGTACCAACTGAGTGGGGAGGCGGCACGTGGTCTGGTTGACCTGGAGGCGGTGGATTGGCCGGAAACGGCAGCCGTGACGATGCAGGCGCGGGCGCTACAAGGGGCATTCCAGGAGGCGTTGGGGCAGCCAGAGGCGGCGTTGGCCACGTATGAAGCGGGTATGGTGGCGGCGCTGGCCGTGCAGCAGCAGTTATTGCTGCTGCGGGAGCGGCGGGCCAGGGTGCACGTGCGGCAGCGGCAGATGCCACAGGCGTGGCGCGAGGCGCGGCTGGCGCAATACGAGGCGGAGAATTTGCAGGGGGTAGTGCAGGCGGAGCAGGGGCAGTACGCCGATGCTTATCTTTCTTACCAGCGGGCATTGGCGGTGGCGGAGAGTGTAGGGTATGATGCCGGCATTGCCCGCACCCACCGCGACCTGATCACCCTGCTCAGCCGCCAGGGCAAACTGGACGAAGTCATCGCCCACGCCGAACAGGCCATCGCTTATTACAACCGCATTGGTGACCGCCTCAATCAGGAGACGGTGCGCAGCATCCTTTCCTCTACCTACATCCAGACGCAGCAGTACGACCTGGCGGTGCAGGCGGCAGGGCAGGCGCTGCCCTTCTTTGAACGCATCGGTCACGCTCACGGTATTGGCGCCACCGCCGCCAATCTGGCCGAAGGGTATTTTGGCCTGGGGGATATGGCCCGCGCCCGCCAATATGCCTTGCAGGTATTGCAGCAAGAGGAACCATTCACCCATCCTTACGCCCTGTTTACGTTAGGGCTGGTGGGACAGGCGGAAGGGCGGCTGGACGAAGCCGCCCATGCTTTTGCCTCTTCCGCCCGCCTGGCGGCGCAAAATGATGACCGCTTTATGTTGGCCTACGCCCGCCGCGCCCAGGCGGAACTATTTCTGGCGCAGGCGCAGTTGGCTGAAGCCAGCGCCGCCGCCGCCGAAGCCTTTGCCCTTTTTACTGATTTGGGTATGGCGCAAGAAGCGGCACAGACTGAGGAACTGCAGCGGAAGTTGGAGAATAATTAATTGTTGAATGGGCGAATTCGTGAATGGCTAACGGGCGGCTGCGCCGTTAACCATTCACCGTTCACGAATTCACCCATTAACCGTTTTCTTCCTAAACCGGCTGCTGCGTTTCTACTCCCCGCCGTTGTTCTGCCCAGTGCAAAATGAGCGACCAGATGAAGCCGCCGCCCGTTTTAGCCAGGAACTGCCCCAGGACAATGGGCCAGAGGAAACTGCCAAAGGCCAGGGTGGGGAAGATGAGGGAGTCAACGGCGGCGCTGGGGATGTTGCTGCCGTTAATGCGCAGCCAGCGCGGGTACTGCCCCAGCAGTTGGTACACCAGGGCGTCTACGGACGCGGCGGCGGCAAAAGCGACAAAAGAGGCCAGGGCGATTGTGCCGGCATCTCGATTCAACACCCACGACAACGCCGATCCCGCGGCAATTAAAGCCGCCATCTTCGGCAGTAAGTTTTTCCCGCGCCAGGCGTCATGCAGCCGATCCCGCGCCGTCAAGTCCAGGCCAATAAACAAAAACGCATTCACAATCGTCACGCTCGGCCCAAAAGCGGCCACGCTCAAATTAGCCAACACAATCGCGCTTAAATACAGAAAAACGTAAATCATCATTCCTCCCTAAAAAGTTTGCCGCCCCCGCCCCTCATTCTTCTTCCCTCTTCCTTCTTCCTTCTTCCCTCTCCCCTCTTCCCTCATAAGCCACCGGATCCGCCACGCCCACTTCCGCAAACGCCTGCAGCCGTTCCGCGCAGGTAGGGCAGCGACCACAGGCGCGGGCGCTGCCGGCATAACAAGACCACGTTTGTGCGTAGTCAACGCCTAACGCCAGACCAATACGCACCAAATCCGCCTTGCTATGCTGTACAAAGGGTGCGTGGATGCGCACGGGCGTTTTGCGGTTTAGCGCATATACCTGATTCAACCGCGCCAGGAAGTCGGGCGTCGTATCCCAGTAGCCATACAGGTCGTGCCGCTGCGCCCCATAGTAAACGTCGTGCACGCCGTGAGATTCGGCGTAGGCGGCGGCCAGGGCCAGGAAAATCATGTTGCGGTTGGGCACGTAAGTGGCCGGCTGGGGATCGCCGCGCACCTCTTCCGCCTGCGGGATGGTCGTGCCGGCATCCACCAGGGCGGAATGGGCAAACAGCGGTCCCAGCAGCGACAGGTTCAGCACCAGGTGGTCTGTGCAGCCCAACAACGCCGCCTGATAGCGGGCGCAGCCAATCTCTTTAACGTGCTTCTGCCCATATTGAAACGTCAATACCGCCGGGCGGCGGCGCTCCGTTTTTACCAGATAATGCAGCAGCGTCACGCTGTCTAGACCGCCGCTGACGATGATCACACTATCAGCGGCGGCGTTAGCGAGGTCAATCATGGCTGTCGTTCTCCCGCTTTATTTCAGCGACAGCCGTCATTTGCAGGCCGCCGCGCACGTTTTGCGCCAGCGTCACCTGGCAGGAGAAGGGTTGCAAGGCGTTGTAAATGTCCTGGGCAATGGCGCTGGCCAGCCCTTCGCCAAAGATACGCTCGTCGCGGAAGCTCCACAAATACAGCTTCAAGCTTTTACCTTCCACGCACAATTGGTCAGGGTGATACTCAATCGTGACACTGTTGAAATCTGGCTGTCCCGTCACCGGGCAGAAGCTGGTCAGTTCATCGCTGTGGAAGCGCACAACGGTCACATGGGGCGGCCTGGGGAAAGTATCCAACTCTTTGCTGGAGGCGTTCATCGGGCGGCCTAACGCCCGAAACGCAGGTAATGTGTCCATTTTCTTGTTCCTCTGAAAATCGTAGGACAAAACGCTGTTTTATTCCGCGGAAGCGCGCCATTGAGCAAATTGCCCCACGAATTTTCATCCATTCGCTGGCGCGCCGCGTTTGCCGGCAAGGGCGTGGCAATACGCCGCTACCTGCCCATAAAGCAAATCGGCGCAATCTGTGATTATTTTCATGACAACGGCGGGAAGCCGGACGGCGGCAAGTGCCCCGCAGTTTTGTTAAGCCGGGTGGGGGCAGTGCGCCCTTTTCTGCGACCGGCTATCAATTGGGGGGATTATAGCAGGTTTTTTTGAGTGATGTAACTGTTCGTGACCTGGGACTGTCAGGTGACAGTGACCGCTGTCATCTGCGTCGTGCGTGCCAGGAAGGCTACGTTTTCTGCACCCACGATGCTGAATCCTCATGCTGCCAGGGATTGTTGCTCCAGGTCTTTGGCACTGTTTGCCGGCAACTCGATACACTCCCCTCCTTAACTAATGACAGACTTCACCCCAGATATATGCCTATTGTCCTTCTGTCATCTGGGGGCGTCAGGTATGCTAATGGTATTCGCCTCCATTCCCAAATGGGTTGGGTGTGTTATGTATGGCATAGGTCAGGCGGGCGGATTGCCAACCTGCTCTACGGTTCGCCAGCGCGAGGCACGTTTGCTGTTGACGGAGAGATCTCATGAAGCAAATAGTCATCTTACACTTGAACGAGGACAACAGCGCTGAACTGGTTTCGTTTTTGAACCAGGAGGTGCAGATACGGCGGATTGGCTGCGCCGGAGATGTGGCGCGGGCGCGCGCATTGATCGAAGAGTATGACGGGCGGGTGGATGCGATTGGGTTGGAGGGAATGCCGGCACAACTCCAACTGGGCTCTGCTCGCCGCTCCCACGAAACAGGGGCATTTATTCCTGTCGTGGCTCAGGTAACGCCCGTGGTGGATGGCAGCGGCATCCGCGCTGGCCTGGAACGGTGGGGCGTGATTCTGGCGGACCGCGCCCAGCCAGGTATTTTTAGCCAGAAGCGGGTGTTAATGGTGCCTGGTCTGAACCATGCCGGGCTGGCGCAGGCGCTGGAGCAGCGCACCTCCACCATTCGCTACGCCGACCCGATGATCTTCTTTGGGCTGCCCGGCTTCCCCGGCGTGGGGAGCCGCCAGACGCTGGATCAGGCCGCGCCGCCGACGCTGGAACAGCTAAAGGACGCGCCTTTTGAGCAACTGCACCCGCAGCCCAATGGCACGCCCGAAGCGCGGGCAACGTCCGCATTTGCCTGGGCGGACATTATCGCCGGGGATGTGGGGGCCATTCGCTGCTATGCGCCGGAGTCGCTAAAGCACAAGACGGTGGTGGTGGAGTGCGCCAACGAGGCAGACCTGGAGGATTTGCGGCGGCGGGGAGTGTCCATTGTGGTCACCATGATGCCCGCTCTAGATAGTCCCACGACCCATGGCAATTTGGGAAGGTGGTCCGCAGCGGCGGTGGAGGCGGCGCTGGTAGCGCTGCGACCTGATCCCACCAAGCCGCTGGCGGAGGATACTTATCTGGATTTACTGGCGGAGATTGAGTGGATGCCGGCAATTCGCACCCTGCAGCCGCAAGAACAAGGCATTAACCGCTTTGCTTTTGTTATCCACCCTCTGGACATCCGCTTTATTCACCAGGACCGCCGCTTTCGCTGGACGCGCTTTTTCCCTGATGAGATGGTGGAGCGCACCGCCGCCTACTTCCCGCCCATGTATCTCTCGCGCATCACTGGCGGGCAGTCGCCGGCCACCGGCCAGCGCATTGAGGGCCACTTGATCTCGCTGGGCGCGACGCCGCGGCAGATGATGACGCAGGGGGAACGGTTTACGTATAACAAGCTGAACCAGGCGGCGCGCATGGCGGAGCGGCGCGGGGCGCGCATTATGGGGTTGGGGGCGTTCACGAGTGTGGTGGGCGATGCCGGCATTACCGTGGCTCACGAAGCGGACATCGCCATCACCAGCGGCAACAGCCTGACCGTCGCCGCCACCCTGGAAGCCGCCAAACAAGCGGTCATCAACATGGGGGCCACCGACCTGACCAAAGGCAAGGTGATGATCGTGGGGGCTACCGGCTCCATTGGCTCCGTCTGCTCTCGCCTGCTGGCGCAAGCCATCTTCGACGTGGTACTGGTCTCTATTGAGCCGGAGCGCCTCATCGAACTGAAGCGCACCATCCAGGCGGAAACGCCCGGCGCGCACGTGGTCATTGCCACCCGCCCCGACGAGGCCCTGCCCACCTGCGACCTGGTGGTGACGGCTACTTCCGCCTTTGGGCAGCGCATTATTGACATCAGCAAGTGCAAGCCCGGGGCCGTGATTTGCGACGTGGCTCGCCCGCCGGACATCAACAAAGTGGAAGCCGCCCTGCGCCCCGACGTGCTGGTGATCGAAAGCGGCGAGGTGCTGATT
>CAZDSN010000146.1:0-8097 GCA_964507675.1 uncultured Ardenticatenaceae bacterium
GCAAGAAGCCTGTCTGGAAGGGTGGCGCGAGGGTAGTGGGGTGAAGGTATGGGCGGCTACGTCTCGCGCCGTGACGCCCACCGGGCGCTTCCTGGCTACCTTTGGCGACCAGACGTTGACCGCAGCCCTGGCCCAGGTTTTGCAGGACAGCCGCCCCGACGTGGTGCATGTGCAGCACTTAATGGGCCTGCCTGCCGCCCTCATTCCCTTGCTACGCCAACATGGTATCCCTTACCTGGTAACGCTGCACGACTTCTGGTGGGTGTGCGCCAATGCCCAACTGGTAACCAATTACAGCCAGACGATTTGCGCCGGCCCCCGCCTGTGGCTCAACTGCGCCCGCTGCGCCCTGGCGCGAGCCGGGCAGGGCGCGCTTTGGCCGTTGTCGCCGGCGCTGGCCCCACTCCTGGCGGCGCGGGCGGCGCGGCTGCGCCCTATTTTGCATGGCGCCCACCGCCTGATTGCGCCCACCCGGTTTGTGCGCGATTTGTACGTTGGGCTGGGTTTGCCGGCATCCCTCATGCAGGTGGTGGCGCATGGGATTGCCCTGCCGGAAAGAATGCCGGCCCGCACTCGCCCGGCCACGGGGGGGCTACACGTTGGTTATGTGGGTGGGATTGCCTGGCAGAAAGGGGTGCATGTGCTGGTGGAAGCGGTGAATAAAATGCCGGCAGACAGCGTTACCCTCTCCATTTTTGGCGATTTAACCGCGTTTCCCGATTATGCGCAGATGACGCAGGAGATGGCGCAGCATAAGGGGATTCATTTTGGGGGGCAGATTGACCGGCAGCGGCTGTGGTCAGAACTGGTGCACCTGGATGTGCTGGTTGTCCCTTCGCTCTGGTATGAGACGGCGGCGCTGGTCATTCAGGAGGCGTTTGCTGCCGGCATTCCTGTGCTGGCCTCTAACCTGGGCGCGCTGGCTGAGCGGGTGCGCGACGGCGTTGACGGTCTGCTCTTCCCTTCGGGCGATAGCGCTGCCCTGCGCGCCGCCCTGCTGGAATTATGGCGCAGCCCCGAAAAACTTATGCAGCTCAGCCTGGGCATCCCCCCCGCGCGCACCATTGCCAGTCACGTAGACGAACTGGAAACCATTTACCGCCATCCGCTATGACTTCTATCATGCTTCCAGCGCGCGCACAGCGCCGTGAAGCGTAACAGAACGGAGCAAAGCGAGTTTGCCTCTCATTTTCTAATTGCAACTCCTGGCAAAAAGCGCCCTGACAAGAAGTTATGGAGCACATGCTAAAGGGTGACAGGGTGTTGGTTTTGACTGGTCAGGCGCCTCTCTATTTGCGTTTATGCCATTTGCGCGACGATTGGCGACTGGCTGCGTATTATGGTAATAATACACATGAGGGCGACTTGCCGGCAAGCGGCAGCCTCTCAGCCAGTGAAACCATCCTGAGTTAACAATGACGAACAGAAATCAAAGCGCAGACGGCTGGTTTGCGCAGAGACCTGTCAGGTCTCAACATGCTTGAAGGAGAGGAAAGATGTCTGAGTTAAAAGAAGAGGGAAAGACAGTACAACATGTTTACGTCCGGCGGCGGTCGCCGTCCTGGTTTGGCCCCATTTTGCTGATTAGCATTGGCGTTTACTTCCTGCTGCAAAATCTGGGACTAGTATCGGAGCTAAATTGGGTGGCGGCGCTGCAATTGTGGCCGCTGCTGCTGATTTTTGCCGGCATTAACATCATCGTCCGCCATGCCCCGCGCCCCTTTGGCTCGCTGCTGAGTTTAATCGTAGCCCTGCTGACGGTAGCTATCTTTGGTTATGTGTTGTTTAACGACAGCGAAACCGTCTTCAGCCGCTTTGGTATTCAACCCACCCCGGTCACTGTTCATCGCGAACCGGTTGAATACGCCGCCGATGTCAGCCAGGCATCCGTTACCATTGACTTTGGCGCCCCCGGCGCGGACCTGTACGCCCTGAGCGACAGCCGCAGTCTGATCCAGGGAGAAGTCTCTTATGGCAATGAACTCATTTTTGAGACAGACGCCACTAACGACCGCGCGACCATACGCCTGGGAACCCAGGATAGCGGCGCGTTTTTCTTTAACCCGGCCACCTGGTTTACCTGGAGCGACATGGCTCGCTGGGATTTAGGCTTGAGCCCTGACGTAGACATGGATCTGCGCCTGGATGTTGGTTCGGGTTCCGTAGACCTGGATTTAAGTGAACTGCAGTTGACGAACCTGGAGATTGATGGCGGGTCTGGTTCAACTGCTGTGGCCATGCCTGCCGGCAATTACGACGCTGATTATGAATTTGGTTCGGGCAGCGTGAGCATAACCTTGCCTGCCGCCGGGCGGCACGAAATTGACCTGAACAGCGGCTCTGGCGCCGTAACCATTCATCTGCCGGCATCTATGGAAGCCCGCATTGAACTGGACAGCGGCAGCGGCAGCTTCAGCGCCAGTGACCTTCTGACGCAGACCAGCGGCGGCGACTCACAGGTGTGGGAAACGGCGGGATATGGCGACAGCGCCGACCAGGTCACCTTATTCATCAATCAAGGTTCGGGCAGTATCCGCGTCGAACAAGAATAGGGCCAAACCTGTAACTGACCTGCCCGTGCTGCCAACCCTGGCTCTTTCGGATCTCAGGGGGCAACGAACCTGCCATGCTGAACGAAGTGAAGCATCCCAGAGGCGTAGGGATTCTTCGCCTTGCTCAGAATGACAAAACCCCACGAAATTCTAAAGACCCCCAACCCTTTATTGTCTGGAGAAGCCAGGTTTTCTGAAAACCTGGCTTTGGATTGGGTAGTTGCGCCAGGGGAACAAACTGGCAGGCAAAAGCGTTCAAATATATATGAGCAATCTTGTTGGCCGGCAACTGGAACAGTATCGCCTTGACGCCTTATTGGGGCAGGGGGGGATGGGCGCTGTCTACTATGCCTATGACCTGAACCTGACCCGCTTTGTCAGCCTGAAGGTGATGCACGAACATCTGGGGCGTGAGCCAGAGTTCCGCCAGCGTTTCTGGAAAGAGGCGCAAGTGGCCGCCCGTCTGGATCACACCTCGATTGTGCGCGTCTACGATTTTGGCTCCTATCAGGACTTACTCTATCTGGTTATGGCCTATGTGCCTGGATTGAGCCTGCGCGCGGCGCTGCGCCAGGCGCAGACTCAGGGACAGTTGGTTAACTTGAGCGAGGGATTGGTTGTCCTGGCTCAGGTGGCTGACGCTCTGGATTACGCGCACCGCCAGGGCGTAGTACATCGGGACATCAAACCAGATAATGTGCTGCTGCAGCCGCTGCCGCGCCCTGACCGTAACAGCGAACCTCCCATTCGGGCTATGGTGACCGATTTTGGCCTGGCCAAGATATTGGAAGGAGATTTCAGCACCCAATCAGGCACATTGATGGGCACGCTTTCCTACATGTCGCCTGAACACATTCTGGGCGAAGCGGTTGACGGACGTTCTGACCTCTATGCCTTAGGCGTCATATTGTATGAAATGGCCACCGGGCGGCTGCCGTTTCAGATTAAATCGCCTACCGATGCGGTCATCAAACATTTACGGGAAACGCCGCCGCCGCCGCAAACGGTGCGCCCGGAACTCCCCGCGGCGGTAGCAAACCTCATCAGCGCCGCTATTGCCCGCGATCCGCAGGATCGTTTGCAGACGGGCGCAGAGATGGCGGCAGCGCTGCGCCAGGCTGCCAAAGGGTTGGCTGGCCTGACCATGGCCGCGGCCGAAGTTGAACCAACCTTAAGCCTGGTGCAATCGGCTCAACTGTCGGTTTCTGCTCCGCCTGTGTTGGAGCCGCTGCCTACCCTGCTGCCTGAACCGCCGGCTTCCCCTGAGCCGCACGAGCAGCTTGTCATCCAATGCGCTGACCAACCCACACAAACGATTCCGCTGACGCAATCTCCCCTGACGATTGGCCGCGCCGATCATAACCAGATTGTGCTGGCCGGCAACGGCATCTCCCGCACCCACGTCCGCCTGGAACGGACGGCCTCCGGCTGGTATGTCACCGATCTAGGCAGCACCAATGGCTCGCTGCTGGACGAGCAGCACCTGAATCCGCACACGCCTTATCTCTGGGCCGCCGGCGCTAATTTGCAGCTTGGCCCTTGCCAACTGCGCTGGACGTGGACGCCGCTGCCTCTGGTCGCGCCGCCGGCAGCGGCAGCCGGGCCTGCCCCGCTGCCAGCCAGCCAGGCACTGAGCGGCCAACCAACCCGCGCCGTGGCCAGCCGCCGCGCCGGGTCGCTGCCGTTGTGGTTGGTTGCGGTGCTGGCTGTGGTCTTTCTGGCCGCCTGCCTCTCCGTGGCGGCGCTGCTTTCTTTTGTCAATGAGCGGGATGCCGCGGCGACAGCCACCGTGCAAGCCGTGGCGCAGCAAACAGCCGCGGTGGGCACGCAGTGGGCGGTTGACGCCCAGGCCACGGCCACGACAGCCGCGGCAGCTACGGCAGCCTCGGCCGCGACCGCGACCTCGGCCGTGGCCGCTACGGCCACGGCTGAACAAGCGCGCCTGTTGGGCGACGATGATGGCGATGGCCTGGCGAATGGGGAAGAGCAGCGGTTGGGCACGGACCCGCGCCGTCCCGACACAGATGGCGATGGCCTGACAGATGGAATGGAAGTGAATCAATACAGTTCTAATCCCCTCCAGCCAGATAGTGATGGCGATGGCATGGATGATGGGGCGGAGGTAGCTGCCGGCAGAAATCCCACCAGCGCCGAACCCCTTACGCCTACTGCCTCCCCCACTGCTACCCGTCCGCCGGCAGTCACGCCCACCCCAACCGCCACACCTACCCTGACACCCTCGCCCACCCCTTCGCTGCAAGCGCAGCAGTTACAGACCTGGGATCACAGCCTGCGCCTGGTCGCTGGCCAGCGCCGCTACAGCCTGTTGCCCATCTCCGCTGGTCCCGTCAACCTGACCCTGACCTGGGATGAGGCCGGTCCGGCCGCGCTGCAAGTGCAGTTGGTGAACCAAGAGACGGAGAACGTAGCCGCTACGGCCAGTGGCAGCAGTCCCCTGCTGCTGGCTTATACGCTGGCAGACGCCGACCTGTTGGCAAGCCAGACGTGGGATGTCGTCATTCAACATACAGGCGACGTGTCAGTCTCGGTTTCGCTGCGCCTTTCCTATCCGGGTGGGAAGGGCAGCGACTCCCTGGAGGACAGCTTTGTGCTGGCCGGGGATTCAGCCAGCCAGGTTTCACTCCTGGTGTTGGCCCATGCCGGCGCGCTGATGGCTCGCGCCAATTGGAGCGGTATTTCCCCCGAGGCTTTAACCCTGAGCGTTTATAGCGCAGTGCAGCCGCAGCCGTATGCGCAGCAGTCAGGCCCGCCGCCGTTGAATCTCAGCTATCGTGTGCTGCCGGCAGATTGGGCCGCCCACGAATTGTGGTGGGTAGAACTGGCCAGTTCTGCCCCTGCCGACGCCCACGGCAGCATGAACCTCCTTTACCCGTAAATAAATCCCCACAGTTCTATCCTGTCACCAATTTGTCCTTTTTGACGGCATATTTAGCCAGAAAACCCCCTCCCAAGAAGCAGCGTTACCAAAATGTCACCAAAATGACCCCATTATGCCACGCTTTTGCCTTGTCTTTGCAACCGATTTCCAATAGTATTGAAGCGTAATGTGTTCATTCAAGAAACGTTGCTGTTCTACGCTCCCTACACACATTTGAAATTATCGCCTGAGCGGGTTGGGTGAACTACTCAGCCGCCAGCGATAAGCAGGCAACAAACCCTGACTGCTATGTTCGATATGTTTACCAAAGTTACATGTGTTCTGAAGGAGGAACCCAAACTATGAAAATGGTAAAACGATGGTGGGTCATTGCTGCCATCCTGGTGCTCGGCGCCGTTGTTCTGGCTGCCTGTCAGCCCGAGGTCGTCACGGAAACCGTCGAAGTCACGCGGGTGGTCACGGAAGAAGTGGTTGTTGAAGGCGAACCGGTCGAGGTAACTCGCGTGGTCGTTGAAACAGAAATTGTGGAAGTGGTTCCGACCGCTGCTCCGGAAGAAGCCAAGCCAAAAGACCTGATCGTCTGCATGGCCCAGGAACCGGACACCTTGTATCCCTATGGGACCAGCATGTTGGCTGCGTCTGCTGTGCTGCATGCCATCTATGAGAATGATTACACAACGCTTTCATATGCATTCCAGGCGCAAGGTCTGGAGAAGCTGCCCTCGTTGGCCGATGGCGACGCTTTCTTCGAGACCGTTACCGTCAATCCCGGCGATATGATTGTTGACAAAGATGTCAACCCCATGGCCTGGGGCGAAGGCGCTGTTGTTCTCAACGCTGCTGGTGAAGAAGTGACCTTTGACGGCAGTCCCGTGGACATGGAACAGATGGTCGTTCAGTTCACCTTCAAACCGCGCGTCTGGTCCGACGGCACCCCGGTAACGGCTGATGACTCTGTCTACAGCTTTGAACTGGCTGCTGACCCCGACACCCCGCGTGGTAAATACCAGAGTGACCGCACTGCCAGTTACGTCGCTACGGGTGACCTGAGCGTTGAATGGCGCGGTATGCCTGGTTACAAAGATTCACAATACTACATCAGCATGTGGGCTCCGCTGCCCCGTCACGCCTGGGAAGGCTTCACGGCTGCTGAACTCCTGGAAGCAGAAGAAAGCTCCCGTATGCCCTTGGGCGATGGTCCCTTCATGGTGACCGAATGGGTGGCCGGCGACCACATCAGCCTGGTGAAGAACCCCAACTACTATCGTTCTTCTGAAGGGCTGCCCTACCTGGACAGCGTCACCTACAAGTTCGTCCCGGATACCAATCAACTCATTGCCCAGCTTCTGGCTGGACAGTGTGACATTGGCACGCAGGACGGTATGGATGCCACCCAGGCCCCATTCTTGATTGAAGCGGAAAATAACGGCATTTTGGTGCCCTACTTCCAGACTGGTACCGTATTCGAGCACATTGACTTCAACGTCGCTCCCTACGATGAGCGTACCATCTGGTTTGATGACGTTCGCGTCCGTCAGGCCTTCACCATGTGCACCGACCGCCAGAGCATGGTGGACAACATCATGTACGGTCGTTCCGAAGTCATCAGTAGTTACATCCCCAGTGTGCACCCGGTGTTCAATCAGGACAATGTGCAGTGGCCGTTTGACGTAGAGGCCGCCAACAAGCTGCTGGATGAAGCCGGCTTCGTTGACAGCGATGGCGACGGGCTGCGCAACCATCCGACCACGGGCGAAAACTTCATTGTTTCCCTGGGCACCACCGCCGGCAACGAAATGCGGCAGCAGTTGACGCAAATCTTCAAGGAAAATCTGGCTGCTTGTGGCGTCCAGATTGACCTGGAATACCTGCCTTCGGGCGAGTGGTTTGCCGATGGTCCCGATGGCCCGTTGTTTGGCCGCAAGTATGACCTGGGTGAATTTGCCTGGTTGACCGGCGTGAACCCGTCCTGCGACCTGTACCTCACCGACCAGATTCCTGGCCCGATCGAAGAAGGTTATGCGGCTGGTTGGGGTGGTTCGAACAACACCGGTTGGAGTAACGCCGATTACGACACTGCTTGCAAGGCTGCTTTGTCCGCCCTGCCCGGCACGCCCGAATACGACGAGTTGCACAAGCAGGCGCAGCTCATCTTCTCCGAGAACGTGCCTGTTATCCCGCTGTTCTTGCGCTTGAAGGTAGCCGCGGCCCGTCCCGAAGTTTTGAACTTCAGCGTGGACCCGACGCAGAACTCCGAACTGTTCAATATCTTCGAGATTGATCTGAACCAATAAGCCTTTGTCAGGGGTTTGATGCCTTAAAATAGAATGGCAGCGCCGCCAGCGGCGCTGCCATTTTTGCTTCTATCCTGACCCATTTTGTCATGTGATTACCGCCAGCCAACTGCCGCCTTAAAACACCCTTTAGTCATTTAACCTTTCACCCATTCACCCATTCACTATTTCCCTCCATACAAACCCGCCTCCCCATTATCACTCCACGGCAATTCTCAATTTGAACGAACTTGCTCCTGGGGTTGTTGGTTAAAACCGGTATAAGAGGAGCCCCCATCCCCCAACCCCCTTCCCCCCAGGGGGGAGGGGGCTTTCAGTCGAGGGCGAGGGGCGCGCAGCGCCCCTCGCCCTC
>CAZDSN010000147.1:0-8088 GCA_964507675.1 uncultured Ardenticatenaceae bacterium
CTGCAAAGCTTTGTGGTGGCAGTTAAGACACATAAGAAAAAGAGAGGTTAACTTTGGCTATCAGTAACCTGATTCTACCGAAGATCGAAAGCACGGCGATGTCGTCCAAATTCGGCCAGTTTGTCATTGGCCCGTTGGAACGCGGATACGGCACGACATTGGGGAATGCGCTACGCCGCGTGCTGCTGGCATCGCTGCCAGGCGCGGCTATCACGTCTATTCGTGTGAACGATGTACCGCACGAATTCTCGGCTATTCCACATGTCCGCGAGGACATGATGCACCTGATTCTTAATATTAAGCAGATGCGGCTGAAGTTGTATGGTGCGGATTCAGCCCGCCTGCGGTTGGAAGTGCACGGCGCAGGCACAGTCACTGCGGCTGACCTGCAAGTGCCGGCAGAAGCCGAAATCGTCAACCCTGGACTGTACCTGTTTACGGTTGACTCGGATGAAGCCTTCCTGGAAGTGGAGATGACCGTGGAAACAGGTCGTGGCTATTCCCCTGCGGAAGACCGGCTGCGGCTGCCCATTGGGGAACTGCCCGTAGATGCCTTATTCAGCCCGGTGGTGCGCGTCACGTATGACGTGGAAAAAACCCGGCATGGTCAGGCGGCTGACTACGACCGGCTGACCATTAAGGTGTGGACTGACGGCACAATCAAACCGGAAGATGCCCTGGCCCAGGCGGCACAGATTTTGATTCAACAGATTCGCCCATTTGCCGGCATCAGCGAAGACACCCTTATCCCGGAAGAGATAAAGGCCGAAGAGGAAAGCATCCCCAACGAAATCTACGATACGCCTATTGAACATCTAGACTTGAGCGTGCGTGTTTTCAACTCCTTGAAACGAACAGGCATCACCAAGGTCGGCGAAATGTTGGAAATGCTGGAGCGGGGCGAAGAAACGATGTTAGCCATCCGCAACTTTGGCGAGAAATCCCTGGACGAACTGAAGCAGCAACTGCAGGCGAAAGGCTTCCTGCCGCCCGGTGAGAAAACATCAGAAAACGAGTAATTCGTCCATCTTCCAGAATCGCTTGAATCAAGCGCCACACTGTTCGAGAGGTATGCAATGCGACATAAAGTGCATGGTCGTCGGCTAAGTCGAAATTCCAAACAACGCAAAGCTTTGCGCCGGAATATGATCGCCGATTTGATTTGTTATGAAAAAGTGGTGACGACAGAAGCCAAAGCCCGGATGCTTCGTCCCGTCGCCGAAAAGATGATCACCCTGGCAAAACGGGGAGTGGTGTCTGGCAAAAGCAACCCGGTCAGCGAAGTTCACGCTCGCCGGTTGGCGGCATCTCGTCTGGCTCGCTTCCGCACCACTGAGGATGAAGAGGGCTACTACGAAAATGTAGATGTCGTGCAGAAACTGTTCAACGAAATAGCGCCGCGCTACCTGGATCGTCCGGGCGGCTACACGCGCCTGGTAAAAATGGGCAAGCGCCCTGGCGACAACGCAGACATGGCGGCCTTATTGCTGGTTGAAGAGTAACACTCAGACCACGTAACTGCTGGGCATGGCAAGCAGTTACCAGGCCATCTGCGGACAACGCGCTGCCCCGCATCTGTCCGCCTTATTTGCACATTACAAGTGGAAAAGCAACGGTTTCGCGCTTTAATCGAGTACGATGGCACACACTACTTTGGTTTTCAACGGCAGCGTGAAGATCAGGTCACTATTCAAGGCGTGTTGGAAACAGCGCTGACAACAGTGACCGGCGGGACAGTTCCCATTATCGCCGCCGGGCGCACCGACAGCGGCGTGCATGCGTCAGGTCAGGTAGTTTGCTTTGACCTGGCCTGGCGGCACGGTTCGGAAGCCCTCCAGCGTGCCTGGAACGTGAATTTGCCGGCAGACATCGTGATCAAGCAACTTGATGTGACTCACCCGCACTTTCACCCTCGGTTTGACGCCCGCCGGCGCGCCTACTGCTACCAGATTTACAACCAACCTGTGCGCAGTCCGGTCCACCGGCTCTACAGTTGGCACGTCAGCCAACCACTCGACCTGGTGCAAATGAACGCTGCGGCTGCTCACTTGATCGGCACGCATAACTTTGCTACATTTGGCCAGCCGCCGCAGGGCACAAACACCATCCGCCAGGTTTTTCAGGCGGAATGGCGGCGCGAAAATGATCTGCTCACATTCACAATTGAAGCAAACGCCTTCCTGTACCGTATGGTACGCAGCCTGGTGGGTTCGCTTAAACTCGTAGGCGAAGGCAAATGGACAGTAACGGCGTTTGTAACGGCCTTGCATGGGTGCGACCGAAAGTATATTACCACTGTCGCCCCGCCCAACGGACTTTTCCTGGTTTCAGTCACTTACTGAACCTGACCAGGGGTCGGGCACACGGTGCTTGACAGTTTTGGCAGCTCAGGATTGATCAGGGCAGTTTGGAAAAAAGAAAGACGGCCTGAGGGCCAATCGTTAGACTGCACATTTGCACTAATTTGTAATGGTGGAGAAAACAAATGAACAAGACATTTGTAACCAAGCCCGCAGAAGTAGAGAGACAGTGGTTCGTCGTGGATGCAGAAGGTCAGACACTGGGTCGCCTGGCATCACACATTGCCACCATTCTGCGCGGCAAACACAAGCCGATCTACAGCCCCTCCGTAGACTGCGGCGATTATGTCATCGTGGTTAACGCCGAGAAAATTCACGTCACCGGGCGGCGCATGGATCAAAAAATGTACTACCGCTACTCGGGTTATCCCAGCGGATTAAGCGAGATTTCGCTACGTGACCAGTTGCAAAAATTTCCGCACCGGGTCATCACATCTGCCGTAAAAGGAATGCTGCCCAAGAATGCGTTGGGCCGCCACATGCTGCGTAAGATGAAGGTTTACGCCGGTCCAAACCACCCGCATGCTGCACAAAACCCCCAGCCGCTGGAGCTTTAGGAGGATTCGTTAGATGTTTGAAGGTTTTGAAGGGAAACAATATTATGAAGGCATTGGCCGGCGCAAACGTTCGTCGGCTCGGGTGCGCATCTACCCGCAGGGCACTGGCGCTTTTGTCGTCAACGGTAAGGAAGTCAAGGAGTACTTTCCCCGTTTCGGCGACTACGAGACACTGGTAGGGCCGCTGGAAGACACGTCCCTGCAAGGTCAAATGGACGTGACTGTGCTGGTTGAAGGCGGCGGCATCACAGGCCAGACCAGCGCCGTTCGTTTGGGACTGGCGCGGGCGCTCGTCAAGTATGATGAAGAACTGCGGCCACAATTGCGCTCCGAAGGCCACCTGACGCGCGACGCGCGCATCAAGGAGCGCAAGAAGCCCGGTTTGAAACGCGCGCGCAAGGCACCGACCTACACCAAGCGCTAGTTCGAAACCTGATCGTAAATCACGCCTTGTGTATTTACGATTAACAGCGGTATTGGACGAATCTGAGACCCCGCAAGTTTTATCTGGCAAAGATGCCAGGCCGGACCGCAGATGGCGGAACCACCTTCTGCCCGACGACAACTTGTGGGGTCTCGTCTTGTTACCGTAATCGCTGAAGTTTGTGTAGATGGCTGCTTTCCATATGCAGAATAGGGGCATAACCATTGTGGGGTTGGGACCAGGACGAGGAGAACTGCTGACACGACAAGCGTGGCAGGTGCTGTCTACGGCTGCCTGTATCTACCTGCGGACGGCGCGCCATCCAGCAGTTGCTGATTTACCGCCAGACGTTCCCCAAATCAGTTTTGACTACATCTATGAGGCTGCGGCCCAATTTAGTGAGGTCTATCGCCAAATCGCGGCGGATATTGTGACCCGGGCGCATGATGAAGTAGTTGTGTACGCTGTCCCTGGTCACCCGGCTATTGGCGAAGCCAGCGTCAGCCACATCCAGGCAGCCGCCAGCGCCGCAAACATTTCGGTAACTATCGTTCCTGGTCTCAGTTTTATTGAGCCCACGCTCTCCGCGCTACAAGTAGATGGACTGGATGGTTTGCAACTATTTGACGCCATTGAAATTGCTGACTATCTGCAGCCACCACTCAATCCAGACGTGCCCACGCTTCTCGGGCAGGTCTACAACCAACTGCTGGCTAACAATCTGAAGTTAACTCTCAACGCGTTCTTTCCCGATGAGCACCGGGTAGCCCTGGTTCACGCTGCCGGGACGACCTCCACACGAGTGGAATGGCTGCCTCTGTATGCCATAGACCGCAGCCCACACATTGACCACCTCACCAGTCTTTATATTCCTCCCCTCCCCCAGGCCAGCAGCCTGCCGGCACTAGCTGAAACCGTTGCGGTTCTGCGTAGTCCCAATGGCTGTCCCTGGGATCAGGAACAAACGGCGCAAAGTCTGCGTCCGGACTTTGTAGAAGAGATGGCCGAAGTACTGGAAGCCCTGGACACTGGCAACGCCGAACTCCTATGCGAAGAATTGGGCGATCTACTCTTCCACATTGTTATTCAGACCCAGATCGCCAGCGAGAATGGGGATTTCACGCTCAGCGACGTTATTGCCGGCATCGAGTCCAAACTCAAACGCCGCCACCCACACATCTGGGGCGACTGGCAAGTCAGTGACAGCAGCGAAGTCTTACGGAATTGGGAGGCCTTAAAAGCCTCCGAAAAGGCCGGGCAGGCAGCCCAACCAGACTCCATCCTGGACAATATCCCACATACCTTGCCGGCATTGGCCCAATCGCAGAAAATACAAGGGCGCGTCCGGCGGATCGGCTTTGACTGGCCTGATATTAAGGGCGTCTTTGACAAGCTAGACGAAGAGAGAGATGAGCTAAAAAGGGCAGCCAACAACCAGGAACAGCAGGCTGAACTCGGCGATCTGTTGTTTGTGGCTGCCAACCTGGCAAACTGGATGAAACTCGATGCTGAATCAGCCTTACGCGAGGCTAATTTGCGCTTCAGCCGCCGTTTCCGGCAGTTGGAGGCGCTGGCTGCCAGCCAGCATATAGACCTGGCAAAGGCAGATTTTGACACGCTTAACCAGTTGTGGGAAGAGGCTAAAGCTAATCTGGCAGCAGCCTATGAAGCTACGGAGGAACAGGCGTGACCCTTCTAAACGGAATTTTGTTAGCTCTGGCAATTATCTGCTTGCTGGTGGCTATGGGCTTCCTGATTCGGGCGTTTGGCGCTCGCAATCAGGTACGGGCGGCTGCCTACAATGTGGGGCGGCAAGAACTGCGGCATGATATGCAAGTAGACCTGGTGCGGGGAGCGGCCTTCTTGTTAGTATCCTTAACGGTATGGGCCGTGTTTGGTCTGAGTTTGCGACCAGGACGGGCAGATGCCAATATCACCGCCACCACTACGGCTACACTCCCTTCTATTGCTACCAGCACGGTTACCGCTGCCCCCACGGTCACCCAAACCCAGACCCCGGCAGGAACGAATACGCCTGCCGCCACCCCCACCACACCGCCCGACATACCTACCCAAACCCCTACTGTCACCCCTACCCCTACTGACACCCCCAAGCCCCCCACGGCCATCGTCAACAGCCCAAACGGTCTATACCTGCGAGAACGACCGGGAGGCACGCAACAAATAGAGTTGATCCCCGATGGCGCTGAACTGCTCCTGCTGCCCGGCCGGGAGACATTTGACAACCTGGAATGGCAGCAAGTACGTACCCTTTTAGGCAACGAGGGATGGGTTGCTGTCGAATTCATTATTTTCCAGTAATTAGCCGGCAAGCAACGTGACCCTGGCGCGGTGAAAAGTGAACCCTGCCCCGCCGGGGGTTTTTATCAGTAGCATCGCCGCTATCCCTTTCTTCCCCTGGAGGCCAATATCATGGCACAACCGCTTTTTGGGCACCCCGATGGCCATGTTTTTTACCGCAAGATGTCCCATCGTCGTCCGATGATCTCCCACGGTGACGGCATTTATCTGTATGATGTGGCTGGCAAACGGTACATTGATGGCTCTGGCGGCCCCCTTGTCGTCAATGTAGGACATGGTCGCGCTGAAATTGTGGCCGCCATGCAGAAACAGGCACTGGATGCGGCTTACGTCCACGCTATTATGTTTACCAGTGAACCATTGGAGCAATACTCACGTGAACTGGCCCAGGTTGTTCCTCTGCCCGATCCGCGATTTTATTTTCTCAGCAGCGGCGCAGAAGTTGTAGAGGGATCGCTGAAACTGGCGCGCCAGATTCAGATGGCGCGCGGCGAAAATGGCCGGTACCTGGTTATTTGCCGCTCCCTCAGCTATCACGGTATGACCCTGGGCGCACTCAGCGTCAGCGGGCGGCCAGGTATGCGCACACCCTATCTGGGCTTACTGCAAAATATGCCCCATATTCGTCACCCTTATCCGTATCGCTTCCCAGCCACAGGCGAGGAGTTGGCCAGCCGCCTGGAGGAATCTATCCTGGCCTACGGCCCAGAAAATGTAGCTGCTTTTATTGCTGAACCCATCAGCGGCGCCAGCCTGGGCGCCGTCACGCCGCCAGACGATTACTGGCCGCGTATTCGGGAGATTTGTGACCACTATGGCGTTCTACTCATCTCTGATGACGTGTTGGTAGGCATGGGACGCACGGGCAAGTGGTGGGGCTTGCAGCATTGGAACGTGCAACCAGATATTTTGATCACGTCTAAAGGGACAGCCGGCGGCTATTTCCCGCTAGGCTTTATGGCGGCCAAAGGGACAGACGTGGAACAAATTCACCAGGTATTGGGGGACTTTAACCATGGGGGCACGTTCAGCCATCATGCCGTTGGCGCCGCCGCGGGTCTGACGACGCTGCGCATTATCCAGCGAGAGCAATTAGTTGAAAACGCGGCCGCTATGGGCGACATTCTGGGATTCAAACTGCGCCAGACGCTGGCGGACCATCCCCACGTGGGCGACATTCGTGGTCGGGGTTTGTTCTGGGCTATTGAGTTCGTGCAGGATCGGAGCAGTAAAGAGCCATTCCCAGCCAGGCGCGCTCTGGCCTGGAAAATCTGGCAGAGGGCGTTTGATGCGGGCCTGGTTGTTTATTATTCGCAAGGCTGCGCCAATGGCCGCGATGGGGACTTGATTATGCTTGGGCCGCCGTTGATCATCAACGAAGCGCAAATCGAGGAAATGGTGGGGATTCTGGTGGCGGCCATTCACGCCGAACTGGGACAGCCGGTCACGGCCCTGGCCTAGCCTGCTGCTACAAAGGGCACGAATTCTGCCAAACTCTGGGTCATCTGCACAATCCTGATCCTCGGCAGGAGTGGTACCGGTTGGATACGATAACTAGAATTCAGCAGCAGTTTGGGGAGAATGCCGGCAAATACGCCACCAGCCAGGTACATGCCCAGGGTGAAAGTCTGGGGCGCCTGGTAGAATTGACCCAACCGCAGCTGCACTGGCAGGCGCTAGACGTGGCTACAGGCGCAGGGCACACGGCGCTGGCTTTTGCCCCGCTAGTGTCGTATGTCTGGGCCACGGATCTGACGGCGCAGATGTTGGCGGTAACGACCAATCTGGCCCACCAGCGTGGCCTGTCCAACGTGCATACAGCGCAACTAGAGGCAGCCCATTTGCCATTTCCCGATGGCAGCTTTGATCTGGTGACCTGCCGTATTGCGCCGCACCATTTTGCTGATGTGGCCGGGTTTGTGCGCGAAGCCGTGCGGGTGCTGCTTCCAGGGGGGAAGCTGGCCGTGGCCGATAACATTGTGCCAGGCAGCCGGCTGCGCGGGAAGAAGGGAAAGCGGGAGAAAGATGCCGGCATCTACGTCAACGCCATCGAAAAACTACGCGACCCCAGCCATAACCGCTGCCTCAGCCTGGACGAATGGCTGGAGCTATTCCAGGAAGCGGGTCTGAGTTCTATTCAGTACGAAACGCTGAGCAAGCGCCTTGACTTCGATGACTGGGCGGCGCGCATGGGTGTGGCTGGCGCAGACCTGACCCGCCTGCGCGTCCTGTTCGCCCAGGCTCCTCCCGCCGCCGCCGCATTTTTGCAGCCACGATTCACAGGAAATCGCCTTGATTTCCTGCTCTGGGAAGCCGTCATCGTAGGCGTAAAGAGATAATGTCCAAAGCGACTTTTCTACGGCAAACTACTAGTGCAACCGACAAGATTTGCCGAATGAACCAAATGGTGGCATCCTTTTATCAA
>CAZDSN010000148.1:0-8049 GCA_964507675.1 uncultured Ardenticatenaceae bacterium
TTCTGTTGTTACAGGTGAGAGAGTACAAAAGTCTGGCAGACTTTTGTACTCTCGTGGGACAATTTTGAAAATTGTCCTATGGTTGAAACCGCCGGGGCATCGGAGGCTGTAACCCCTGCCAAACCTGGTTGGCGGAACAGTAGAGCCAGCCAGGCATTGTTGATAAAATGGGAAGTATGGAAGAGACTCACCAACCCCGGCGCGGGACATGGCAAAATCGCCTGCAAATTATTGGCATTCTGCTGGCCCTGTGCCTTTTCACGCTTTTCCTGCAAGCCGTGCGGACGTGGCCCCCCGTTGTTGGTCTGGCGTTGGGGCTGGCGGCTGCCTGGCTTTATGCGGCGCAGCGCTGGCGGCAAAAATGGCAGGAGCAGCAGCGGCTGTGGCGGGTCCTGGCATCTACGCAAACCCCAGCCACTCCCTACACGGTGCATGCCCTGGCATTGGCACGCCAGGCAGAGGTTAGCCTGGGTCTGGCCGAACAGTTCCTGGATGCCTGGTCAGCCCGCACAGGGGGACAGCGAGAAGAGGACGAAGGATGGGGACAGGGCACGCGGGGCACCTATTATTACCACTTCCAGGCAGGCCATCCCCACCTCTCCGCCGCTACCGGTGCTGGCCGTTGGTCACAACGGCTGCCCATCGTCTTGCCGCCAGTCTTACCGCCGCCGCAGGCCATCATTCACGCCGCCCTGGCCCTCATCTGGATTTATCAGGGGCTGGTTCCCAAGCTGATGTTCCCCCATACGGGCGAACTGGCGTTCATGGCCGGGGTGCCTTTCCTGGCAGAGAATGCTGCGTTGTGGGTACAGATTGCCGGCATTTTAGAAATCCTCTTTGGCCTGCTCTTCCTGTGGCCCCGCCTCTCCCGCCCGCTGCACATCCTCAATATCCTGGCGCTGCTGGCCCTGGGTGCAGGCGCGCTCCTCAGCCAACCGCTGGCGCTGATTGCCCCCTTTAATCCCGTCAGCCTCAGTCTGGCCATGGCGGGGCTGTCCTTCGCCAGCCTGCTGTCGCCAACGTGGACAAAAGAAGCCGAGATAAACCCATGATTGCGATCACCCCCATAACACATCTGGACGCCGCCGCCCTCAGCCGCGTCATTACCGGTTACACCAGCCATACCCGCTACGCAGTGGCCTGGCGCGACGACGACGACGCCAGCGCCTTTTCTTTAGAACGGGTGCAACTGGCCGAACCCGTCACTCACACCTATCACTACCTGGACGAGGAGACGGTGCGCCGCTATCAAGATGGGCTGCGACACGAATGCTCCGTGGGCGCTTATGCCGGCAGCGAACTGGTGGGAGTGGCGCTGGCTGAACCGCGATATTGGAACAAGAGCCTGTGGGTGTGGGAGTTTCACGTGGCCGAGGGATACCGTCGCCAGGGAATTGGGCAGCAGATGATGGCCTGGCTGGCAGCGCGGGCCAGCGCCCTTGGCCTGCGCGCCATGGTGTGCGAGACGCAAAACAACAACGCGCCTGCCATTCAGTTCTATCGCCGGATGGGGTTCAGGATGGAAGGGGTGGATATTTCGTACTACACCAACGAGGATTGGCCGGACGGGGATATGGCCGTGTTTATGAAGAAGCGGCTGCCGGCGCCATAAGCGTATAGAAGTAGGCTCCACTCCCAAACAGGCGGTTACCTGGACGTTTCCTCCCTACCCTGTTTGCGACGCTGCAAAAACTGGTAGAGCACGCCCATGACGGTGGCGGGTTCGGTGGGCTGCTCGATACCACGACGGCGGGTGGCGCGGCTGCGGCTGATGTGTAAATAGCGGCGGGCGCGGGTGATGCCCACGTAGAGCAGGCGCAGCCGCTCGCTGATAATGTCAATGTGGGCGGATTCGGTGGCCGTGCGCTCAGGGTAAATGCCGGCATCTCCCTGCATCAGATGCAGCAACTGCGCGTTGGCTTCCGCCGTAGGGTCTTCTTCGCCCAAGAAATCCACCACGCCCAGAAAATACCCATCCAGATTGCCCGGAATCCAGACGGCGTCCACCCCCACCAAAAACACCGCGTCCCATTCCAGCCCTTTGGAAGCGTGCTGCGTGCACAACGTAATCCGCCCTGGTTCTGGCTCATACCCCTCTTCGCGGCTGCCCCCCAACTGCAGCGCCCGCCGGCCTCTGGCCACGTCTTCCAACTGCGCCGCCAGTTCAGGCAAACGCCACTCTGGCTGCGCATCGCGCCAGCGGCGCAGCACATTGGCCAGTTCGTAGGCCAGAGCCAGGTCTGCTTCCGGGAAAACGGGTTCTGTCGTTGCCAGCCATGCCCTGGTGAACAGTTCATCGCTTAAGGCCAACACCAGATCGTCAATGGGCAAGGGACGCAGGGAGAAGACACGCTGCAAGAAAGCGGCCATCTGCTCCAGGCGGGCTAAATCTTCCGGGCGAGCCGCACTTGCCGGCAGCGCCGACAGCATCTCCTCCGCCACGCGTGGGTAAATCAGCGCTTCTGGCCGGAAAACGCCGCGCAAAATAGCCTCGAAGCGGCGCGCGTCTGCTTCCGCAGCCAGCGGCGGCAGCACGGCCGGATGGCCGATTTCCACCAGAGCCGCGTGGGCATTCAACAGCGCCCGGTTGTCCAGGGGATTAGCCAGCAAAGCCAACATGGCGTGCAAGGCAGCAGCAATCTCCCGCGTGCGCACGCCGCCGCGCAGCAAATTGTCATAAGGCGCCTCCAGACGGTCCAGGTGCTCGGCCAGTTGGTGACCCAGGTTGTGCGTAGGCGTCAAAATGGCCGCGTTTTGCTCAGGGTATTTCTGCAAATAGCGCACGGCCAGTTCGGCCACGGCGGGCAGTTCTTCATCCTCACGGTGCTTATAGGCGCGGATGGTCAAACCTTCACCCACCGGCGGCGGGTTGGGCTGGGCGTCGCCAGGGGGCGTGGGCAAAATATCCTGGCGGCGAAACGTGTAGCGGCGCACTTCGGGTACGGGATGGTGGTCGCACACCCAGTGCACAATGGCGTTAGCCGCCTCGAAAATGACCGGGGCGGATCGCCCGGAGTTGGGTAGTGGGCGGAAAACCACGTCCGGGCGGTCAATGAAGTTCATCAAGAAGCGGGGATGGGCAGCAGTAAAGGTACTGGTAATGGCCTGGTTGGGATCGCCCACGCGCACCCAGTTGCCATTTTCGCCGGTCAGAGCCGAGAGCAGCACTTCTTGCAGGGGCACGCTGTCCTGCGCCTCATCTTCCAGCACGTAAGGCCAGCGCTGCCGCAGGGCAGCAGCCAGGTCTGGGTAGCGGTGCAACTGTTCCGTGGCCAGCCAGATCAGATCATCGAAATCGTAGACGCCCTGGCGGGTGAGGGTTGTTTGATATTGGCTGTAAATGCCCGATAGCAGCCATATCAACGGGTAGTCCCGCCCGTCGCCATCCACTTCGGCTAACCGCGCGGCTACCTCCGGTGGTCGAAACCGTTCATTTTTAGCCGTGCGGATAAAGTTGCGCGCCGTTTGCTCTGTCACCTCGCGCCAACGCGCCTTGGCCTGGGGGCTGTCATCAGGGATAAATTGACGCCACTGGTTGCTGTTGGCTTCAATCCACAGATCAACCGCCTGCGACAAATAATAAGCGGACTGCACTTCGTCCATAACGGTAATGTTGTCGTTGCCATCCAGCACGCCGCCTACCTGCCGCATCACTTCCAGCCCCAGACTGTGCAGGGTGCGCACGTCAAAGCCCACCGGCGGCAGTCCCATCTGCACAAGCTGCTTGCGAATGCGGGCTTTGAAGGTGTCTACGCTGGAGTTAAGGTAAGTGACAATGAGGATTTCCTGCTGCTCGGCTGTTTTAATGCGCCCCTGGGCAATAAGCTGGCTGGCAAGCTGGGTCAGGGTGAACGTCTTGCCGCTGCCGGGCACGGCGCTCACAGCCATCAATCCCTGCTCATAAGTCAGGATATCCACCTGCGCCGGGCGCAGATGTACCGCAGGTTGGTCAGCGTCAGCGAGAGGCGTCATGGGCAACAAAAACAGGCAACAGAAAACGAAAAACGGAAAACTGGGACGATCATAGCAGAAACCCTGTTTTTCCAAAAAACTGGGTTTCTATCCTGAAATCAGCGCATCGCCTTCTGGGCGACAGGATGGTCAGGGTGTTCAGCCAGGACTTTGCGGTAAATTTCCAGGGCGGCAGCGGCGTTGCCGGCAGCTTCCAGCAGCGCCGCTTCGGTACAGGCTTCGTCTGGTTTCATGCCTTCTGCCGTCATCTTGCCCATAAGCAAATAGCAGAACGCCTTGTAGCCAATTTTCGCGCCATCGCTGGCGCACGCCTGGCGCACGTCGTCGGCGGCCGCTGCCGCCGCCAGCAGCGTCTCCGCCCGTTTCAAGTCAGCATAAGCCGCAACAGGAGCATAAGATTGGCGAGCCATACGACAGGAATTCCTTTGTGAAAATATTGTGAGCAGTAATTGTAACACCAAACAGACAAAATTTGTCATCCCGAAGGCGACAGCCTGAGGAATCCCAACCCCGGGGATTCCTCACTCCGTTCGAAATGGCTATGAAACGTGTTCGATTCCTCGATTACGGGCCAAAGGCGGCTTCGATCATCACTTCCGGCTGGCTGCGATCGGTTTGCTGCCAGAGGTCATAGAGAATCTGGCCGCGATTGTTGGCCTGGTTAGGTTGTGGATTGTTGTCGCGCAGAAACTCAACGTACTCTTTGGAGGCAGTCTGGTACAGCAACCGCACCACGCCGCTGACCACGTTGGCCGGCAGGTGGTACACAGTCGTGTCCCAATACTGCCCATTGGCGTACAGGCCGGCATCGGCTGCGCCATTTGTCGCCGGAGCCGCCCCTGCCGCCAGAAAAGCAGCAAAGTTATAACCTCGCGGGGGAATGCGGTTATCGGTAGCCACCATGTTGTTTAAGGCGAAATGGAACGAGGCGCCGGCCGGCAATCCCAGTTGCGCCGCCCACGCTTCCGTCAAACCTTGCTTCGTTTCGTAAATTTTCAGGTCGGCGTCGTAGGCGAGTTCCCCCGTACCCGCGTCGTACGCGCCAGAGGTATAAACCAGGTTCCCGCCGCCATCGTACCCCATCACTTGCAGCCACATGCGCCGCCCTTCGGGGTAGCCAGTGGGTAGTTTGTGGCCGGTTTCATTCGTGACAGTGACCGTCAACTGCGTCCCCTGCTGCTGCACGGTCAGGGTAGCCGCGTTTTGCAGCATGTACCGGGCGCGCTCAATGCCGGCATTCAACGCTTCCAACTCACCCTGGTTAAAATCATCGCCAAATTCCGGGTGCAGCGGCAGCGTTTGCGGAACCCAGGTGTTAGCTCCCGTCAGGTCGTGCAGCGGCATATTGTCCCGCACCACCGTGTTGCCAAAAAACGAGCCGCCTGCGCCGGTCACCTTGCGCATATGGCAGTCCTGGCAGGTGGAGACATATGGCTCATTGCCGCCAAACTGCGGCGCGTACACGCCCTGCGGTGTGTTGTACTCGCTCAGCCGCCACTCGCTGTACGTGCGTTCAATCGGGAACCCCTCCGTCACGTCGCCAGGCGTGTCCAACGCATTGGGGACGTAGCTCTGGCTCTCCTCATCCCAGCTAAAGACCGGATTGGTAATGTCGTGGCAGCTTCCACACAAAGCCGAATCCGTGTGGAATGGCGACTGCCAGGGCCAATCTAGCCCCAAGATACTATGGGGGGTGTTATACCAATCATCGCTCAGTTCAAACGGACCGCGTCGTTCGTCCAGCGGGTCCACTACAATAGCCCCGCTGCCAAAAACGATGGGCGCGTCAGGCAGCGCCGCCAACACCTCCACGTCCCGCGCCGGGTTTTCGGCGTCGTAAACCGGGTCCACCAGACGGTGGCAAACTTCACACTGCACCCCCTCATAATCCGCCCCCACCAGTTCCGAGCCATCGCTGGCGGCGCGCCCGTCAAGCCAGGCGCGCGGCGTATGGCAGCGCAGACAGAACTCGCCCACGCCGGCGGCATCCGCATTGGCAATATCCAGCGCGGCGTAGAAAACAGGATCCCGCGCCGATTGGGCCATCATGCTGCCTTGCCAGGTAAACATCGTTTCCATGGTTGGGTCAGACGGGTTATAGCCCAAATGGCAGCCACCGCCGCAGCCAACAAGATTGCCGTAGGGATCGGTGATTTCATCTTCCAACATACCCGGCTGGGTGCCGGGCAGATAAAAGTCATTGGCCGTGGTGGCTACGCGCGGGGGATCGCCGCCGCCGCGCAAGAACGGCAGAAAAACGTCATTAGCCGCCAGCCAGTCCAACCAGGAAGCGGGGGCAACATGGCCTGGCACGGGCGGGTGACCTGGCGGCAAAGCCGCATCGGCCACAGCCTGCTGCTGCCGGAAAAGACCAAAAAACAGCGCGCCAACCATCAACAGGGCCAACGCGCCCATCGTGAAAAGAGAGGGCAATCGTCGCATGATAAACGTCTCCTGACGCGCAGGCGCGCTTCCACCAGGATGAACGGGTAAATAGAGGAGCGGCTCCGCGCGGATGTGTGATGCGTGACAAAGTTAACGGTGAAGGGTGACGGAGCGCAGACCAAGAAACCGGAGGCTAACCTCTATTCCCGCGCCCTGGAAAGCGGCGGAAAACCCGTCGCCCCTTTCCAGATGTCACCACATTTTTACAGCCATGCTATTATTGTAACGTATGTCACCGAAGTTAACGATGTGGCGGCGTGCAGTCGCCCTATTTCTCACGTTCTGGATCGCCGCCGCCGGCGCGACGACAGCCATAGCCCAATCGCCAACACTACCCCACCGTGGCGCGGGCATCCTTGCCCGCGTCCCATCGCCAACATCCACTGCCCCCGACCCCCGTTTTGGCGCAGTAGAAGCGTTTTGGTCCCCAGACGAAGCGGCGGCGGCAGGCGTAGGCTGGGAGCGCATCTTGTTTTACTGGCGGGAAATCCAGCCCACCGGCCCGCAGGACTGGAATACGCTGCACGTGCTGGAAGAGTGGCTGGCGGCGGCGCAGGCGCAAGGGCGAGAAGTGGTGGGGGTATTAAAACAGACGCCAGCGTGGGCCACGGATGGGGTGGAGAATGCCGGCATTCCCCGCGGCCTCTATCTCCCCACCAACCATTCCGGCAACTTGTGGGCCAACTACGTGCGCCGCATTGCTGCCTATTATGGCGCGCGCGGCGTCCACCATTGGGTCATCTGGAACGAGCCAGACATTGCCGCCGGGGTGTACGGGTATGAATGTGCCGGCAGCGTAGCCGACTATTACCGTCTACTCAAAGTCGCCTATCTGGTGATGCAAGAAACAGACCCGCAGGCGGTCATTCACCTGGCTGGCCTGACTTTCTGGCACGATGAACTGGCCGGGCAGCCCCAATATTTGCAGCGGCTGCTGGAAACCGCCGCCGCCGACCCGGCAGCCCCCGCCCACAACTTTTTCTTTGACGTGATCTCGCTGCACATCTACTTCCGCAGCGAAACGGTCGCCCCCATCGTCATGAGCCTGGACGCTATCCAGCAGCAGTTTGGTTTGCGCAAGCCTATCTGGATCAACGAAACCAACGCCGCCCCCAACCAGGACCCGGCCTGGCCGGTGACCCGGCCGGAGTTTGACGTGACGCTGGAGCAGCAGGCGTGGTTCCTGGTACAGGCGCACGCCCTGGGGTTTGCCGCCGGCGCCGCCCGCGTGGGCGTGTACAAGTTCACCGACGTGCTGGCCGCGCCGGGGGCAGAGCCATTTGGCCTGCTGCGCGCCGACCTCAGCCCGCGTCCCGCTTACGTCGCTTACCAACAGATGACGCAGCTTTTGCGCGGCTTCAGCCAGGTGACCCTGAGCAGCGAAGCCGCCTACCATCGCGTCACCTTCCAGCAACCAGAGCGGTTGGTGCACGTGTTGTGGGCGCGGGGGCAGCAGGGGGCGCTGGCCGCAGCGCCAGCGGCAGGGCCGGCGAGTTCGTCTCAAGCCACCCTGGTTGATGTCTCCGGCCAGACGCAGCCGGTGACGGCTATCAATGGACATTATCTAATTCCCCTGGCTGCCGCCGTCTGCGGCGATGAGTGTATCATTGGCGGGCCGCCGCGTTACCTGGT
>CAZDSN010000149.1:0-8027 GCA_964507675.1 uncultured Ardenticatenaceae bacterium
TGATCCACGCCCCAACGGGCCAGATAAATGCCCAGGCCGCCTGGGGATCTGCTTTCTGGCGGCGTGTGCAGGTTAGGTGGCGGCGCCTGGCACGGGTCATAATACTGCCCGGTATCTTCTAGATGAATGAGCAGGCGGGATTCCTCCAGCACAGCCGACAACATCAGCGAACCTTCGCCGGCCATGGCTGCATAACCATGCGTGATGATATTGGTGACGATCTCATCCACCGCCAACCGCAGCCGGTAGGCGGCCTGTTCATCGAGTTGCGCCAGGCAGGCAGCTTGCAGGACGTAGTGGGCGATTGCCGGCAGTGATTCGATTTTTCCGGGGAGAACCATTGTGTTCATCACGTCACCCTATGTCATCTGGAACATGCAACTAACGTCCTGACAAAATGACGACCGATCGCGGCCCAAGGCAAATGTGCTGCTGTTCCGGCAGCCGCGTTTCCTGACCAGGTTCGCCAATATCGTGGGGTATGGACAGACTCGTATTCACAAAGCTGTGCCAGCGCCGCCTGGCCGGTAGTCGTGGCAGCTCAAAAGTATGCGCCTCCCAGTGCATATTCATCGCCACGTAGACGTAATCATCTGGCGCAGTTCCCTGGCGCGTGTGCTGCCCGCACAACATAAAGGCCAGCGTGCGGCAGTGATAAGACCAATCAGGGGCCCAGGCATCTGTGCCGTGCCAGGAAATATCGGGATAGCCGCTTTCCACGTAATCTTCATGCCGTAAATGATGCTGTTTGCGCAGCACGGGATGGGCGTGGCGGAAAGCGATCATGTGCCGGCAAAAGCGCAGCATCTCTGCCTGTTGTTCCACCTGTGTCCAATCAAACCAGTTCAATTCATTGTCGTGGCAGTACGTGTTGTTATTTCCTTGCCTGGTGTGGGCTACCTCATCGCCCATTAAGAGCAGGGGCACGCCCTGACTGACCATCAAAATGGCGATAGCATTTTTCATCATGCGCTGCCGCAGCGCCAGGATTTCGACGTCCGTCGTCGGCCCTTCTGCGCCGCAATTCCAACTGTAGTTGGCGTTATGGCCGTCCTGGTTATTTTCGCCATTCGCCAGATTGTGCTTGTCGTTATAGGCAAACAGATCGGCCAGGGAAAAACCATCGTGACAGGTGATGAAATTCACAGAGGCCGCCGGGCCGCGTTCGGGATACAGATCAGGCGAGCCCTGTATGCGCAGGGCAATGTCGCGCACCTGGCCCAGATCTCCTTTAAGAAAGCAGCGCAGGGTGTCCCGATACTGGCCGTTCCATTCCGTCCAGCGTCCATAGGAAGGAAAGGAGCCAACCTGGTATAAACCGCCAGCGTCCCAGGCTTCGGCGATCAGCTTGGTTCGCCCCAGGATGGGGTCATAAGCCATGGCTTCCAGCAGCGGCGGATTCGCTAACGGTTGACCGCGCGCGTCTCGCCCCATAATAGAGGCCAGGTCAAAGCGGAAGCCATCTATGTGGTATTCGGCTACCCAGTAGCGCAGGCAATCCAGCACCATATTCCGCACTACTGGGTTATTGCAGTTCATGGTGTTGCCGCAGCCGCTGAAATTGTAATACCCGCCGTCGGGGCGCAGCATGTAGTAGGTTTTGTTGTCAATACCGCGAAAGGAAATTGTGCGACCATCTTCACCGCCCTCAGCAGTATGGTTGAAAACCACGTCCAGGATGACTTCCATGTCGTGCTTGTGCAGTTCTTTAACCAACGCCTTTAGCTCGTCCACTTCCATACCAAACCTGCCCGTGGCGGCATATCCCGCTTTGGGGGCAAAGAAACCAATGGGGTTGTATCCCCAATAATCCACGAGGCGCTCGCCCGTAAGCGGGTTGGTATGCCTGTTTTCTAGCTCGTCAAATTCCTGAATGGGCATCAGTTCGACGCAGTTGATGCCCAATTGTTTGAGGTAAGGGATTTTGGGGCGAATGCCGGCAAAAGTGCCCGGATATTTCACCCCCGATGAAGGATGGCGCGTAAAACCGCGCACGTGCATCTCGTAGATTACCAGGTCTTCGACATTCTTCTCTAGCGGACGATCCGTCTGCCAGTCAAAATCATCATAAACCAGGCGCGCCCGATGCTGGTAGCCGTTATGCGGGTCTGCTGTTGCCCCCCATACGTCGCGCCCGCTGATAGCCCTGGCATACGGATCTAACAGCACATGGTTTGGATCAAAGTGGTGCCCGGCGTGTGGTTTATGCGGGCCGCCAAAACGATAGCCATACTCAATCGTCTCATAATCCAGTTCAAAAACGACCATGGCAAACACATGGCCGATGCGGAACTCATCGGGAAAAGGAATCTCTACCAGCGGTTCCCGCTGTCCTTTTTCATACAAGACGAGGGTACAATCGGTGGCCTGGCGCGAAAAAATGGAGAAATTGACGCCGCCAGGGACAAAGCTGGCCCCATAGGGGAACGGGCGCCCGGCGCGCAGCAAGAAATCTTTGTGGCGGCGGGTGGGGTAAACGTCAATACGTGGCTGCATCATGGTAGGGTTCGCTCGAAATCATCTTTGGCCTTTACCACGCGCCAGGCGCATCACCAGGAATGAAATTCATACTTCATACCTCCTGAGAGTCTTTAGCTAGACAGCGCCCTCAACCCTTCAGCTTCGGTCGGGTAAGCTGTGAAAAAGTCCAGGAAACCGGTAATAGCCATCGTATCGTACAGCATTTCCGAAAGGCCCGTCAGCACCACCCGGCCGTTTTGGTGGGCAATGTGACGATACAGCAGCAGCAACGTGCGCAGGCCGGCGCTGGAAAGGTAGGAGACGTCGCGCATATTGAGCAGCACTTTGCAGCCGGGTTTGACCAGCGGCAGCAGCCGTTCCTGCACCAGAGCGCTGGTGCGGCTGTCAAGTTCCCCTTTCAGGTTGACAATGGCGGTGTCTTGAAAATGCTCAATTTCGATGTTCATAACAGCATCTGGCATAAAGCCTTATAATGGGGTGAGTATAACCTGTCTCCTGCTTTCTACCAATGTAAGGAGGATCTACCGGGACTACAAAAGCCGGCCAACCTTTTGTCGTCTGGTCGTAACCTCTCCATATTTCGGGGGAAACGCAGCCTGAGCTTATCGAAGGTCGTTGGTTTCGACAGGCTCAACCAACTTCGCCGCACTTTATTGAGAAGATACGTCTGGTCTGTCAACGAAGGCTCCGCAGAACCTGACAATTGCGATTGCGATTGTGATCCACCCAATATACAATAATTTCCGATACATCATGTCAGAGCTTTCTCATGTAGGGCTCTGCTCACTCCAATTTAGGGAGATGGTACGAGGCGGGCTGTTACGCCGGTTTCGGGAAGGAATGGAAACAACATGACGCAGATGAATAAACAATGGCGTATTGCCGCCCGCCCGGTGGGGCGGGTTGAGGTCAGTGACTTTGCCTGGGTGGAGGAACCTGTGCCGGCTTTACAAGAGGGCGAGGTCTTGGTGCGCAACATCTACCTGTCCATTGACCCCACCAATCGCGGCTGGTTAAACGAGACGCGCACTTATTTGCCGTCTCTGGCGCTGGGCAGCGTGGTGCGGGGGACAACTTTGGGGGTGGTGGAGGCGTCGGCGAATGACCGTTTTAAGCCAGGGGAGCGGGTGATGGGATTGTTGGGGTGGCAGTTGTACGCCATTAGCGACGGGCGCGGGCTGACGCCTGTGCCTGATCTGGGCGTGCCCCTGACGGCGCATCTGGGGTTGTTTGGGCACATTGGCCTGACCGCTTATTTTGGCTTGCTGGAAATTGGGCAGCCGCGCACGGGGGAGACGTTGGTGGTGTCGGCGGCGGCGGGCGCGGTCGGTTCGCTGGTGGGGCAAATTGGTAAGATTCACGGCTGTTATGTGGTGGGGATTGCCGGCACAGACGAAAAATGTCGCTGGATTACGGAAGAGCTGGGCTTTGACGCTGCCATCAACTACAAGACCGAGTCCGTGCCTGAACGGTTGAAGGCGTTGTGTCCACGCGGCATTGACGTGTACTTCGACAACGTGGGTGGCCCGATTTTGGATGCTGTGCTCGGTCGCATCAACCTGCGCGCCCGCATTGTCCTGTGCGGCCTGATTTCTCAGTACAATGCCGGCAAACCTGCCCCTGGCCCATACAACTTGGGCGCGGTGTTGGTGCAGCGCGCCCGTATGGAGGGCTTTATTGTGCTGGATTATTTGCCACGGATGATGGAAGCGTTTCCCCACCTGGCGCAGTGGTATATGCAGGGCAAACTCAAATACCGGGTCCATATTGTTGACAGCCTGGAACAGGCGCCGGCCGCCCTGAACATGTTGTTCGATGGTACTAATCAAGGCAAGTTGATCGTGCAGCTCTCTGATGAACCTAATTGACGAGCTGATTCAGGCCGGTGAAAAGATCGTGGTGGGTGGCCTCGTCCGGGGCAGCGGCGGCAATCTGAGTTGCCGTGCCGCGCCGGAGATGATTTCCATCACCCGCGCTGGCGCAGACCTGGGGCGGCTTACCCCCGCCGATTTTGTCTCCGTGCCTCTGGCCATGGACGAAACGGCGGCAGGGGGGGCGGCAGACGGCGCGTCTATTCGCCCCTCATCAGAACTGGCCATGCATCGCGCTGCTTATCAGGCGCAGCCCGCCGCTCAGGTAGTGCTGCATGTGCACCCGCCGCAGGCTATCAGTCTGGGACTGGTGGAACGAGAACTGCCGGCATTCACCCCTGACTTTTACCTTCACCTGGGGCCCCGCGTCCCTCTCATTCCCTATATCACCCCCACCACGGCTGGCCTGGCGACAGCCGTATACGCTGCCCTGCGCCAGGGGCCGGCGGCGCTGCTGCAAAATCATGGCGTCATTGTGATGGCTGACAGTGTAACCAGAGCATTGCTGCGTCTGTTTCTGTTGGAGGAACATGCCGGCATTTATCTGGCAGCGCTGGCTGTTGGCGCGCCCCGTTCCCTGACGCTGCCGGATCAAGAAGACCTGGATCGCATCACTGGCGGCCGCTATCGTCGAGAATAAATTATGCGCAAGCTTCGCGTCTTTCTGGAAATGATTAAGTTTGAGCACACCATCTTCGCCCTGCCGTTTGCCTACCTGGGGATGGTGTTGGCCTGGGGCAGCGGCGCAGCCGCCAACTGGTCAGACTTCATCTGGATTACGATTGCCATGGCCGCTGCTCGGACGGCAGCCATGTCGCTTAACCGTTTCATTGACCGGCGCATTGATCAGGGCAACCCGCGCACCGCCCGCCGCCCCATTCAGTCTGGCCTTATTGACGCTCGTTCTGTGCTGCTTTATGCCCTGGCTTCGCTGATCGTCCTGGGCTTTGCCGCCTGGCAGTTACATCCGCTGGCTTTTGCCCTGTTCCCCGGCGCGCTCCTTTTTCTGGTGGGCTACGCCTACACCAAGCGGTATACCTGGCTGTGCCATTACATTTTGGGTTTTACCGACGGGCTGGCCCCAATGGGAGCGTGGGTGGCGGTGCGAGGGAGCTTGTTTACGGCGGCGGATTTGCCGGCATGGATTCTGTTAGCCGCCGTCACCTTTTGGATTGGCGGTTTTGATGTGATTTATGCCTGCCAGGATGTGGAATTTGACCGCCAGGTGGGGCTGCACGCCATTCCCGCCCGTTTTGGCATCCGGCGCGGCTTGCAAGTGGCCGCGGCCAGCCACATATTGACCGTGCTGCTGTTGGCGTTGTTGGGCGTCGTCAGCGCGCTGGGTTGGGTCTATTGGTTGGGCGTGGTCGCGGTGGCTGCCCTGCTGTGGTATGAACACAGCCTGGTGCGGCCAGATGACTTGAGCAAACTGGGCGTGGCCTTCTTCAACATCAACGGCTACATCAGTATCACCATTTTTGTAGCCACTTCATTGGCCATATGGCTGGCGTCATAACTTAGTAGCCGTCCGAAAACAACTTTACATTTTCAGCAGACGGCTACTCACAAGCTGTCCGCACAATTCCGCTAACTTAATTGCGGACAGCCACTTATGGCTGCGCCACAAATTCCCCGCTGGGGAATGTGATTTTGCCATTGTTGGGGAAATCATCCCGCACTGCATCCGCGCCTAAAACGAAAGCCACAAAGTCAAAATCCGCCGCGCCCAGAATGCGAATGGGGACCTGTAGCCACAGTGTCCGGTTTTCCCGCACTTCCACATTTGTCAGGGGGAGGCTGTTAATCTCATTCTGGCGATAGGAGTTAAAACTCAACTTTTGATTTTGCCAGCCGACGACCAGGGACACTTCTGGCGCAATCCCATACTGCCCGGCGTAATCTGTATCTCCGGTTGTTTTGTCTTTGTCCAGGTCAAATAACAGGTAGGTCAGGTGTGATTGCTCGCCAAACCAGTCGCCGTCGGTCAGTGTCAACTCGAATGTGATAGACACATCGCCCACAGTAGCTTTGACCATTTCTAACTCGCGCCCGACGACACAATCTACAGGGGTGATGCCGGCAGCGCAATCGGCCAGCGGGTCTGGCCAGGTGAAAGTTTCCAGGCTGGCTGTGGCGGCGGGGGCCGGCGTAGAGATGAGTGGGGCATTGCCTGGCGTGGGGGTTGTGTCCACTGTTCCCGCATCCCGTTGACATGCCGGCAGTAGTAGCAGCAACATAATCCCCCACAGCAACAAACTGGTTTGACGCATTATTCTTCTCCTCGAAAATAGTCCCACGCTGAGGCGCGGAGGACGCTGAGATGTTAAACGAATTTAAAGATGCTTTCGTTAAAAATGAACCATGCCAAATCGTGGGAATTCGGGCCATTCGCGGCCAGGAAATCAAAAGAACAGTTGCCGCTATTCTCGTGGTTTTGCCAGGGCCAGGCATTCGGCATGGCGGAAGCAGTCTACCACATGGTCATTGACCATGCCCACCGCTTGCATGAAAGCATAGCAGATAGTCTCCCCTACAAAATTGAAGCCACGCTTTTTTAGCGCCTGGCTCATGGCGCGGGATTCGGGGGTGGCTGCCGGCAGTTCCGCCAGCACGCGCCATTTGTTTTGGATGGGTGCGCCGCCGACAAACTGCCATAGGAAGTCACTGAATGACCCCTCTTTTTCCATGATGTCCAGATACCCTTGCGCGTTCTTAATGGCGGCGTTGATCTTGAGGCGGTTGCGGATAATGCCGGCATTCCCCAGCAGCGCCGTTATTTTTTCTTCATTGTAGCGGGCGATTTTTTCCGGGTCAAAATGATCGAACGCCTGCCAGTAATTGTCCCGCCTGCGCAAAATGGTAATCCAGCTCAGGCCAGCTTGTGCGCCGTCCAGAATGAGCTTGGCAAACAACATCTGATCATCATAAACAGGGATGCCCCATTCTTCATCATGATACTGGACATAGAGCGGATCACTCCCGCACCAACTGCAGCGATTTACTTTGTCCATCCTACCCACAAATCCTGTCCTTTGTGTTCTGTAACCGTTGAAAATAAGATTTGCCTGTCAACGGCAAATCCTCCTGCGTTCTATCAATCATGAAATTCACCCGATCCCAGCAGGCGGTTATTATGCTTCCATGAACTTATTAGGGCAATAATCGCGTGAAGATACGCGGCGCAAATATGTCGTTTGCTGCCAATTTCGGTATCATATAAGGCATTGAACTGACCCCAAGACCTCAGGAGGAGTAATGTGATGGCCCGACGAAAACTGGACACCGCGGAACTGGCGGAAACGCTATCATCCCTACCCGGCTGGAGCATTCAGGCCGGCAAGCTGCATAAACAGTACAAATTCGCTTCATTCGCCCAGGCGCTCGGCTGGATGGTTAGCGTAGGCGTGCTGGCGGATAAGATGAATCACCATCCTGAGTGGTGCAACGTCTACAATCGCGTCACTGTGGATCTATCCACCCATGACCTGGGGGCGATCAGTACCTGGGACGTGGAGTTGGCGCAAAAAATGGATGGGCTGGCTGCCGGCATTTCCAATTCCTGACAGTTTCCCATGAGTCGCACCGCGCCACAACCTGTCCCTTCGGCAGGCTCAGAGCCTGCCGAAGCAATGGATGAAAACCTGTAGCGCAAACTGTTAGTTTGCGCGGACAAAC
>CAZDSN010000150.1:0-8027 GCA_964507675.1 uncultured Ardenticatenaceae bacterium
CGGACAGGGCAGTATGGGATTTTAACAGACTTTTGGCGGCTGGCAGGGGATCAGTTTAATTCGATTTTCAGGTGGATGTTGCCAATCATGATGATGTCGCCAGCGGAGACGACAGTGGCGCCGGCAACGGGCAGGTTGTTGAGACGGGTGCCGTTGCGGCTGCCCAGGTCTTCCAGCCACCACTGCTGGCCGCGCAGGGTGAGGAGGGCGTGCTCGCCAGAAGCGTAGTTGTCCGGCAGCACAATCATATTGTTGGGGGAACGCCCCATGCTGGTGACGGGCAGGAGGGGGAAGAGGGTGTCTAATGCCGGCATTTCGCTACGGCTGCTGACTACGCGCAAATGACCATACCGCCGCTGGCGGTCGCTCATAGTCGTTTGGGCTACGCGCATATCCTGGTAGATGATCCAGCCAATCCCCCCTACAAAGGCCAGCAGCAGCAAAGCGCTGAGCAGTCGCAGTACAAATAATACGACGAGCAAACTCATAGTTCAGGCAGAATCCCGTTCATCATCGTGAAAGGGATGAAACGCCAGGGTCAGGTCTTCATCCCCGGCAGTGGGCTGCGCTGTCCGGTCTGACGCGGATAAGCCTTCAGCGTAAATCAGGGTGTCGCTGCTCAAGGTGATCACGTCTCCCGTGGTCAGCACAGACTCACGCGTTAACTGGCCGTTCAGGCGCGTGCCCACGCGGCTGCCCAGATCGTATAACACAAACCGGCCATAACGCCAGCGAATCTGGGCATGACGCCGGCTGATAGTGGGAGAATCCAGCACCACCTCGTTGTCCACGTGCCGGCCCAGGTTGACCACGGGCTGCGCCAGGGGGACATGCTGCTGCCCATTGATGATGAGAAAGGCATCCAATTCGTGAATCGCCGTCATCAAGGAAGAAGCGGTTTGTTGAACTTTGAAAATCTGCGTCGTTTCTTCCTCATCCACGATTTCTTCCGTGCTGATTTGTATCTGGTGCCGCGTCTGGCCAGGGTCTTCCACAATTTCCAGCAAAGGCATCAGCGATGGTCGCAAGCCTGACTGCTTCATCAGTTGGGTGAGGTGGTGGCGGATCTCTGCCGGCAAATCCGCTGCGTGGCGACGCATTTGGGCATAGTCAGAAGGGTAAAGATGCAGGCGGCAGACCGAGACAACAATACCCTGCTGCTCTCGATCCTCTAACAGGCGATGAAGTTGGGTGGCGGCTTCCAGAGGCGTCAACTGGCCGCCAAACAGCCGGCTCAAAGAACCTTCGACAAAACGTTGGGCCAACTGCTCAAAGGAGAGTAAACGCTTTTTACGTGCCATAGGCAGGGATTATAGTGTGCCCCAAATTGCCAGTCAATCTGGATTGCAGCATCATAGGCATCCTGTATACTTTCTGGCATGATTGAGCAATCTATACGCCTGACAACATTCGCCTCTTGCGCGGGTTGAGCGGCTAAGCTCGGCCCGGCCGACCTGGCGCACGTGTTGCAGCCACTCCGTACTGTTTTCGACCCGGCGGACTACCCCAGGCTGCTGGTGGGGTTGGCGGCGGCGGACGATGCGGCTGTGTATCAGTTAAATGAGACCCAGGCCATCGTCAGCACCACCGACTTCTTTCCCCCTGTGGTAGACGATCCGTATGATTTCGGCGCCATTGCCGCGGCGAATGCGCTGTCGGACGTCTATGCTATGGGGGGTGAGGTGCTTTTTGCTCTTAACCTGGTGGCCTTTCCCGACAACCTGGACATGAACATTTTGCGCGAAATCCTGCGCGGCGGCGCGGAAAAAGTGGCGGAAGCGGGGGCCGTGATTGCCGGCGGTCACAGCGTCACAGACAAGGAACCCAAATATGGGCTGGCTGTAACGGGCATAGTAGACCCGGCCAGAATAAAAACGAAAGGGAGGGCGCGGCCTGGGGATGTGCTGTTCCTGACCAAACCGTTGGGCACAGGCATTGTCACCACCGCCTTGAAGCAGGGCGTAGCCGCCAGCAGCGACGTCCAGGCAGCCGTGAACAGCATGAAGAAGTTGAACAGACAGGCCGCAGCGGCGGCGCAGCAGGCGGGCGTAAAATCCATGACGGACATCACCGGCTTTGGCCTGCTGGGGCACGCCCATGAAATGGCCCACCTGGGGCGCGTCCGTTTTCGTTTTTTCTTGCACCAACTGCCCTGGCTGCCTGGGGCGCGACGATATGGCCAGGCGGGCGCATTCCCTGGCGGCGCGCACCGCAACGATGATTATTTCCACCCCTGGGTAACCTTTGCCGCGCCCATAGACGCCACTTTCCAGAATATGTTATGGACGCCGGAGACCTCCGGCGGTCTGCTGGTTGCCGTCCCCCCGGCAGCGGCAGCTATTTTTCAGGAACAGTGTCCCGAGGCCGTGTCCGTGGGGGAAGTGCTGCCAGGCGACGGCGAAATTGACATAACATAAAACATCTTGAGGAATCCATGGACCGTACCGTTCCCAGCCGCGCTACTGAAGAAATCAATTTGTACATTCGCACGTACTTTTCATTGCTGCGCAGCAGCAACGAGGTACAGATCAGGACCCTGATCGAAGCGCATAAGCAGATGAATTCGGCGCTGCACGTGGCCGCCGATGAGATCCAGCCAGATATGGCTGCTTTTATTTACAGCATCTTGCGCCTGCCGGCCTGTATGATTAGCGACGTGGATCGCGTTATCATGGGGCAGTCCGCCGAGTTATTTGTGCGCTATGGCTACGCGAATATCAGATCATGGCAGCCAGTGTATCAGCCGGCGCGGCGACGGCGGGCGTTTTACGATGGCCGGCATACGCTGGCGGTGTACATTACCAGCCGGTCGGACATTGACGACCTGATCCCTATCCTGACGGCCTATCAGATCGAACGGGACAAGCTGTACCACGAGCTGCGCGGCAGCCAGACGCAGGCGCTGCTGCAGGCGCGTCTGGACACGCTGTTAAGCGATGCCGACCTGGATGCGCTGGCAGAGCAAACCAATGTGCTGCGCGATGATTGGGAAAGATTGCGCCGTATCTGGCGCAAAGATGCGGCCAGGAATTTGTTGGCGATTGCCCAAAACCGGCTCAAAATCACCGTGCGGCTGTTGGGTAGTTCGTTGGCCGATTACAATCGGGCCACCAGGCGCTGGTGGGAAAATGTGGAAGATAGCATCCCGGATATTTCCTTCCGCGAACGCCCTATTTTTTTTATCTCCAGCAATACCCACAGTCTGGCGAATGTTCTCAGCGGCTACACCTTGCAGCAGCGAGAACGGCTGGTGAACTTTATTCAGGCTAACGGGGACGGGGAAATGCAGCGGGAGTATGAGGACATTTTGCAGCGCAATGTGCCCAGCAACCTGGAAAACTTCTTTTATTATGCGCTGAAGAAATACGAGGGGCAGTATCCAGAGACGATTCCGGCGCGCATTGCCCATGAGCAAGATGCCGGCATTATCCGCACCCCCAGCCAGGACGCCTACGACATTGAAGTGCAGGTCATTGATTTATGCCGCGTGCGCCCGGATTGGATGGACCCTCGCCTTTGTCTGCCAGGCATAGAACTGCTGGCAGAAAGCAATGCCCTGATCGTTAACGTGGATTTCCCGCTGGGCATGGCCGCCTACGAAATTCTCTCCGAAATCTCCAGCAACATAGACCAGATTCAAGGCGTGTATATTATGGGCAAAGCGGCCACGCTCAATGGGCGTATTGGCGACGTGATGCTGCCCAAAGTGGTGCATGATGAGCAGTCGCTGAATACCTTTCTCTTTGACAACTGCTTTGTGGCCGATGACGTGGCCCCTTACCTGGTGTATGGGAACGTGCTGGATAACCAGAAAGCTATCAGCGTACGCGGTACTTTCCTGCAAAATGAACAATACATGGACGTCTTTTACCAGGAAGGGTATACCGTTCTGGAAATGGAAGCAGGCCCTTACCTTAGTTCCGTGTACGAAATGGTGCGTCCGCAGCGCTACCCCCAAAACGAACTCGTAGACCTGCACAATGCACCCTTCCCGGTTGGGATTCTGCACTATGCCTCCGATACCCCCTTCAGCAAGGGTAAAAACCTGGGGTCGCAAAACCTTTCTTATTTTGGCATGGACCCCACCTATGCCACCATGATCGCCATTGTTCGCTCTATTTTCCAGGAAGAAGTGCGGCGGCTGCGCGCTAAAAAAGTAATGGAAAAATATACCGTTAAACCAGCCCATAATTGAACCCGGAAAAAACGCTCAAAACAGGGTAAATAAACCTGTTGCCAGACAAAAGGAACCCCATGTCATCCCACATCGCCTACCATGAGCGCCTGTCACACGTCCGCCAACAGTTTGCGGCCTGGGACGTGGACGGCATTTTGATCACCAGCCCGGCTAATCGCCGCTGGCTGAGCGGCTTTACCGGTTCGGCCGGGCAGCTTATTGTGACGTCGCCGGCAGCGCTGCTGGCGACAGATTCTCGGTATTGGGAGCAGGCCGGACAACAAGCGCCCGCCTTCACCGTGTGGCCGCTGGGGCATGATCGCGAGGGGGATTTTCGGGCGGCGATTGCCGGCAGCGGCGGGATGCGTCTGGGCATTGAGGCCCAGCACGTGACGCTGGCGGAGTATAATAATTTGCGCCGGGTAGAGGGGGTGACCTGGGTGCAGTTGGGAGAGACGGTAGAACCAATGCGGGCGGTCAAGTCTGAAGCGGAAATTGATTTAATAGCGCAGGCAGCGGCTATCACCGACGCGGCTATGAACCAGGTCAATCAGTTGGCCCGTGCCGGCATGAGCGAAAAAGAACTGGCCTGGCAGCTCGAACGAACCATGCGCGAAGCGGGCGCAGACGGCATGGCCTTCACGGTCATTGTGGCCAGCGGCCCCAACGCGGCGCGCCCCCACCACCGCCCAGGGGAACGGCGGCTGCAGGCGGGGGACGCCATCGTCATTGATATGGGGGCCATGCTGGACGGCTACCACAGCGACCTGACGCGCACATTTCATCTGGGGCCTACGCCAGACGAGCAGTTTTGGACGATCTACAAGCTGGTGTTAGCCGCGCAGGAAGCGGCGCTGGCCGGCATTCGCGCGGGGCTGACGGGCAAAGAAGCGGACGCGCTGGCGCGGGACGTGATCGCCGCAGCCGGGCATGGGGAGCATTTTGGGCATGGGCTGGGGCATGGCGTAGGGCTGGAAATTCACGAAGAGCCGCGCCTGTCGGTGCTGCGGGAAAAGGAGAAACTGGTCAGCGGCATGGTCACCAGCGTAGAGCCAGGCGTCTACATCCCCGGCTGGGGCGGCGTGCGCATTGAAGACCTGACGCTGGTCACGGAAAATGGCGTGCACTGTCTGAGCCAGGCGGTCAAAGACCCCATCATCAAGGAATTACAGTAAAACAGGCGTCAAATTTATGCTAGAATACCCTCCCAGATTCCAAGAATGCGGAGTAGAAAATGACCACAATTGAACTCCCCCATCGCCTAATCACTCCCCTACAACAACTGGCGACAGCGCAAGGTTCATCTATTGAAGAAGTCATTGAGGAGGCTCTCGCTGATTACTTGCGCGAGCAGCGACATAAGCAATTATTGCAGGAAATGGAGCGTTATCGCGCGCAGCATGAACAATTAAAAGATCGGTATGTAGGTGAATTTGTTGGTATGTATAACGGCCATATCCTCGATCACGACCCAGATGGCAACCTCCTCTACAATCGCCTGCGCCAGGAACATGGTAACTTACCCATTCTTATTGTGGAAGTCACGCTTACGCCAGAACAAGAATTCGTGCGCTTGCAGCGACATATCCTCCCATGAAACAAAGTTACAACCCCCAATATCATCCGCCCATCCCAACCCTGGAAATTCGGTTATACTCTTCCGTAGCGGACGCGTTTTCCGAACCCTTTCTGGCTATCCTGGATACAGGTTCTGATGCAAGCCTGATGCCGTTGGAGCGGCTGATCGCCATTGGCGCGGAAGAAACAGCGCCTGGTTGGCTAATTGGCATTACAGGTAATCGCCAACGCGCCGCTCATCTGCCCCATGTTCCCTTGAAGAAGTGGCCGTTGCCAACGTCCCGCCTTTTCTACGATACCACTTTACCTGACAGACGCCGCAAATGCCGCCATGAGCTTCGCCCGCCCAACGGAAATGGTCAGGTGCGCTCCCGCCGTTGGCTACAGCCTTGGGGGATAGCACACAAGTAACTCATCCAGGGTCTCGCGGGAGCGTCAACTGCACGGAAGGTTAGGCAGGGCGGATACGTTACCCATCAAAATCACGAAACTATGCAAACTGTATCCGAACCTGCTTACCAACAGCACGAGCTAAACGGTCAAGTGATTCCAAAGTAATCGCAGTGTTTTCAGGGTCAAGTAGGCGATCCAACTGTGAACGACTTGTATTCATTTTTTCAGCTAGTTTTGCTTTGCTGATATTTGTTTCAGCCATAATATCGGCAATTTGTAAAGCCAACAGCCGCTTTAAGGCCCTGGCTGAGACTTCTTCAAGGATACCTTCTTCCGCCAAAAAATCGTCAAAATTACTGCCACTGTATTTGTTCATGTTACTCTCTCCCGCTATGCCATACGTTGCTTCGGTATCGCGCCAACTTCAAGTCATCTGCCGGGGTCTTTTGTGATTTCTTGATGAAACCATGCAACAGTGCCATTTCGTCACCATGAACGGTAAACAGCACACGGGCAATTCGTCCTTGACTGAGGTGGCTACGAACTTCCCACAAATCAGTTTCCAGTTTTCGCACAAGGGGCATTCCTAATGGCCAGCGAAATTGAACCAGTTTAATATCCTCACCAATAACTTTTCTGTCCTCTTTATCCAGACTTTTCAACCATTCTCGCATCGGTTCATGTCCGCGCTCGGTATGAAAAAAGACCACATTCAAAATCGCATCTGGATCCATGGGAAAAATTGTACCACATATGGTGCATTCGAGCGATCACGAAACTACTTGGGATGCTTGAACACCAACTGGTAGTAACTTGTTTGGATGTAGGGATCAAACTGGTACTGCTCTGACATCAGGGTTACTAATTCCCATCCTTGGTCGCCAAGCTGATTGCTGTACTCGGAGATAGTTGGTTGCTTCTTCCAGTCGGGTAGCTCTTGACCATCAGCAATTCCCGCTTCCAGAGGTAGGAAGGGCATAGTTTTCGTAAAGATTGCGCCCTTAAAATGACTTCTACCTCTGGTAATTCCCCAAAAAGCTACGGGAATAGCTGGTTTTATATAACTCTGCGCGAACCGTATCTTTCTGTTTAAATCTTTCAAGAATGGTCGTAAGGATGATGCCTACTAAGGCCGCTACAAAGGCAAGAACACCGCTCCATTCGCTGGAAGGTGCGAAATATGCAATCACGCCGATTGCTCCGGCCAGCAACAGAGAAATCAGAACCAATGTCCAGTCGTATGATGATAATTTCGGCATAGATGTTGCTTACATGAGACTCTTGCGCTGATTACAAACAAGCGGGCCAACGTCCCGCATCAGCGGCGTGGGGCGGGACGAGCACCAAGGTCGAAAACGGAAAACTGACTGCAATGGCCGACCGAGTCCCCCACGCGGGCGATAGCCCCGCGTCCGTTGCATGCGGCTGTTGGGCGCGTTTTATTGGATAGATTCTCTTGCCAAGTTTTTACTACCCTGCCTTTCAAAGCTATCGTAGTCCACTGGCATGAAGAGGCCAAAGTGTTGGCAGAGCAGCTTAACATCATGATAATCAGTTTCATCCAGTGGATAACCCGTGTGAAACTTTACCATCCATTCGGCTGCTATACATTTGACCGGATAACCACTTACTGAACCAGTGCCTGTCAGCGACGCAGCGGGATAAGCTACGCCAGACACATATTGGCCCATTGCATCAAAAGTATATGAATGAACATCGATTTGATGCCCCTGATCATCGCCCAGAACAAAGTTACACTCCCAAGCATCGTCGCGAGACACCTCCTTATACCCGTTTGCTTCAAGCAAGGTTCGTAATTGCGCTACATCTTTGTGTGGGAGGGCTATGTCTAAATCGGCATGGGATCGTGTTTGCTGTC
>CAZDSN010000151.1:0-8003 GCA_964507675.1 uncultured Ardenticatenaceae bacterium
TCCCTAGCAAGGGCGGCGGGATTACCCAATTATTTTCTCAATGTCCAAAAGGGGCAGTCCTCCAAGGGGCAGTCCCCCAGGGGGGAGGGGCTTTTCGGAGAGGGCGGGGGGTTCTCAAGGGATCACTCTGGCGGCACACCTGTTTTTGTGGGCAAGTTAACGAAATGTGGTAAGATATCGTTCGGTTTGGCAGCCGTTTTTGTGTGTGCGGTTTTCTTGTTAGAAAGAGCTAGTCCAGAACGTTCTGCCAACGCTTGTTCAATAGTTTTGTTACACAGAGAGAGGTTTATAATGGCAGAACGTGAAGTTGGAACCGTCAAATGGTTCAGCGCGGAAAAGGGCTACGGCTTTATCGCGCGGGAGAATGGACCGGACATATTTGTCCACTATAACGCCATCAGCGGGCGAGGTTTCCGTTCGCTGGAAGAAGGGCAGACAGTTGAATTCACTGTTGGTGAAGGGCGTAAGGGGCCGGCAGCGCAAGAAGTCGTGGTGATCGGTTCGCAGAAATAGTTCACATAACGACACGGGTTTGAAGATAAGCGGCGGGCTGGCAGCAGTTCGTCGCTTTTTTTGTTTCAAGGGGGTCTTAACGATTGCCTATGAGGGAGGAGTAACGCATAATTTAGCTAAATCCCCAACCCCAAAGGGGAGGGGGCTGGGCGCGGCGCGCCATCATCAATGAAAGTTTGTAGCGCAAAATGAAAATAATCAGGATTTCGCAGATGACGCGGATTTTTGAAGGATGGGCAGGTTGCCAACCTGCCCTACGGCGTTAGAGACGTTGCATTGCAACGTCTTTACGAAGGAGCGGGCAAGATGCCCGCGCTACATGAGGATAGCGTGCATGAATGTACCTGCGGTAGAAACCATTGATCTGACCCGCCATTTTGACAAGAAGGTGGCCGTGGATCATTTGAATCTAACGGTGGCGGAAGGGGAGTTTTTCGGTTTTTTAGGGCCTAATGGCGCCGGCAAATCCACGACTATCAATATGCTGGTCGGTTTGCTGCGTCCTACGGCGGGCACGGCCAAAATCAACGGCGTAGATGTGTGGCGGGAGCCGTTGGCAGCCAAGCGGCTGTTGGGGGTGCTGCCAGAGGGGTTAAACCTGTATAAACGGTTATCAGCGCGGGAGTTTATCCAGTTTGCCGGCACTATGCACGGCCTGAACCAAGCAGAAGCCACGCACCGCACCACAGAACTGCTGGACTTAATGGACCTGAACGATGACGCCGACAAACTCATTGTGGACTATTCAACGGGTATGCGCAAAAAGACAGCGCTGGCCGCGGCCATTATCCACGCGCCGCGCGTCTTGTTTTTGGACGAGCCGTTTGAGGGTATTGACGCCATTAGCGGGCGAGCCATTCGGGAGACGCTGCAGCAGCTTCGGACCAGGGGCACTACCATTATGTTCTCCTCTCACATTTTAGAGGTAGTCGAACGCCTTTGTACCCGCGTCGGCGTTATCGCCGAAGGGAAGCTGGTGGCGGAAGGCAGCATGACCGAACTGCGCCAGCGCGCGCAGGCGGGCGAGACAGCCACGTTAGAGGAGCTTTTCCTGCGGGCAGTGGGAGCGACAGACGCCCACAACCAGCGGGAAGGGGAAGGACGGCTCTCATGGCTGGAATAAGGCCGGCATCAGACGGGGCGCCAGCATCAGGTCTGATGCACGCATCAGGCCTGCTGCACGTATTAGGACTCAATCCCACCCACCAAAAAGCGCTCTTCCGGCTGCGCGCCCGTCTTGCCTGGCGGCAGTATGTCAGCGAACCGGGTCGCATTGTTGGTCTGGTCGTATTCGCGTTGGTATTGCTGCCGCTCATTGGCGGCGCGGCTGTGGGCACAACGATTGGCTACCTGCGACTGCCCTCACCCTGGCCCGCGCAGCTTTTGGGCGGCGTGCTGGTGCTGCTGTGGGGTATCTGGCTGTTGGCTCCTCTGATTATGTTTTCTCTGAACGAAGGCATGGATATGACGCGGCTGCTGGTGTATCCAGTAACCCGCCGTGACCTGGCCGTTAGCTTTGTGCTGGGGACGTTGTTCGACTTTCCCACCTACCTGATGCTGCCCATTTTCATAGCTGTCGTTATTGGCTGGGCCGCGTCTCCGGCACTGTTGATCCTGCCGCTGGCACTGCTGCTGGCATATGGGCATATGGTACTGACCAGCCAACTCGTCGTCACCATTGCTGGCGGCATTTTTCTCAGCCGCCGCTTCCGCGACATCATCATTCTCGTACTCTCCTTGTTGGGATCGTCTTGCTATCTTCTACAAAACGGTATCAGGCTGGGGATAGAACGCCTCAACGTTGACGCTGCCCAACTGGAGGCGTGGCGACCACTGGATACGTTGCAATGGCTGCCGCCGGGGGCGGCGGCCCGGGCCATTGAACAGGCCAGCCAGGGAGATTGGGGCAGTTCTTTGCTGTGGCTGGGGTATGCGGCTGTGTGGCTGCTGGTCATTGGCTGGGCCTGGTCCCGCCTGTTAATGCGCTGGCTGACGGGCGAAGGTTTTCTGATCAGCGGGGCGCCTCGCGTCGAAAAACCCAAACAGACCAAAGCAAAGGCGACACAAGATTGGCTGGCCTGGCTGCCCAGCGATTTACGCAACCTGACGGTCAAGGAGTTGAAATCATTGTGGCGGACGCCGCAGCGACGAGTGGGTTTGATCCAGGCTTTTATCATGCCGCTTTTCCTGGGGGGCATCTTTTTTGTGGAAGAGGCCGCCGAATTCGTCAACAGCCCCTGGTTTAACCTGGCGCTGCCGGTATACGGATTGTTCATGTTCTGGATCTTGGGGCAAAACATGATGGGCATGGAAGGGGAGGGGTTGGCGAACCTGTTTGTGACGCCAGTGCCGCGACAGCGCATTTTTCTGGCTAAGGGAGCGGCGCTCATGCTGGTGATGGGATTGGTATTACTGCTGCTGGCGGCGCTGCTGTGGGCATTGGGGGGGAGTTGGCTGGTTGTGTCGGCGTTTCTTACCTCCCTCAGCCTCGGCGGCGCGTCTCTGGCCGTCAACGCTATCCTGTCTGTGCTGTTTCCCGTACCCGTTAACCTGGAGTCCTCTTCGCGCCGCGGTATACATATGACCGGCGGCAGTTGCCTGACCGGCCTGGTTCTCACATTTCTGGCTCCTATTGGGCAAGGGTTAGCCGCGCTGCCGGCGCTGGCGCCGCTGGTCCTGGCGTTGATCTTTGAGCAAAGCTGGATTGCGCTGGTCGGGCTGCTGCCGGCAGTTGTTTATGGCCTGCTGGTCTTTTGGTATGGGACGAAAATTGCCGGCAATCTCCTTGTCAACCGCGAACCAGAAGTCCTGGCTGCCACTCGCCTGCCCGATCAGGATACCACGAATTAGGAGCGGGGAAGCCATTTTAGTTGAGGATGTTGTCAGGGAGGAGAAATAGTTAATGGGTGAATTTGTGAATTGTTGAATGGTTAACTGAGCGGCGCTCAGAAGCGCCGCGCCCTGGTGGAACGCCGCTGCCTGGTCGTTTGAATACTCACGCCACAGACAACGGTTGGCAGTGGCATTAGCTGTTGAGGAGATACGGGGCATAAAACAAAAAACCCGACGTGAGTGCCGGGTTTGCTGAAGGACAGACGTTTGGGGATTAGCGAGAAGCGGCGGCAGCGGTGACGATCAGGTTTGATTCGGCCATCAACTGCTCATTTACCCATATTTCCAGCGTATACTGCCCAGGCTGGAAACCTTCTTCCGGGCCGTAATAAACATAGCCAGGGCCATCCGGACCGTAGTTCCACAACTGCGTGCCGCCGCTGACTGCCTGACCGTTGTGATGCCACACCCAGGCCCATTCCAGGCCGTCTACCATGCCATCATAGGTAAAAGTAGCATAGATGGTGTAGAACCCTGTTTCAAAAATGCGGGCGGGGCGTACGGCTTCGTAGGTATCGTTTACTTCTCTAGAGAAAGCGATGCTGCCAAGTTGGGTTTTGTCTGTCAGTTCGGCTTGAGAGTCGTATTGGTTGTATTCTGCCGGTAGTTCAGCCAATGTCCCCACAAAAGACCCCACCGCCTGCGCCGCCGGGGCTGCGGACGCAGTCACCAAGGCATTCACGGCTGCCGGCTGTTCCACTACCGCGGAGGCGGCTGCGGGCGCAACTGCCGGCGCATCAATGCGCACGACCCGCGGCGGCTCATCATTCAAATCAACTGCACTGGTGGCCATAACGGGCTTGGCATTAGAGATGATGGCAAAATGAGGGGTGGTGTCTTGGGGCGGGCTCCAACCATACCAGGCAGTCGCACTGCCCAGCAGCACAAAAACGATGCTGACAGTGGTATACTGCCGCAACTTTATTTGCGCCTGTCTTCGCATAAAGAAGTAAGGCGAACGCTTGACCTCACGCCAGGACTTGAACATCAGGCCAATCGCTATGATAAGGAGTGACGCCAGGCTACCTAGTAGCCACGGCATGCTAGAACTAGCAGGTGTCACGGTTGTTTATGTAATCCTCTTCCCATAAAATCACCAGGGACATTATAGCAAAGAGATTGATCTTGACAAATTTCATACAAATTCCAGACGATTAACCTATGAATTGTCACTGTATTGCCCCTGTATTGTCTCGGAAGATATGTTTGGGACAGGGGTAAAACAGTAAAATATGCACATGTATAAACTGGTAACTATGTACCGCCGTGTGGATGATGAAGAATCGTTGGAAGTTTTTTTTGCACAGCACCACCTGCCCCTGGCCGAGAAACTGCCCGGACTGCTGCGCAGTGAAGTCTGCCGTATTGACGGCAAGCCGGGCGGCGCGTCCCGCTTTCATTTGACTTACGCCCTCTATTTTGCCTCTCAAGAAGCACTGCTATTAGCTCTGGCGACGCCTGCCGGCATCGCCCTGCTGCAAGCGCTCTACCCCTGGCTGGAAGCCCATGTTATTTCCTGGTACTATGGCACAGCCTGGGCTGACGATCACATCCAGCCGGAAGAAGCAGACTTTTATTCGCCGCCGCCTGGCGCTGCCGGCAGATAAATCTTGTTCTCCAGGGGGGCGTACACAACCATCTCTGCTGAAAACTGCTCTGCCTGCCGGCCTCCCCATACGTAAATCTGCGATTCGATGTTGGTGACGCCCATATAGCGCCACGCCGTCGCCGCCACTGCCGGTGGAATAGTTAGAGGCTGCCAGGCGCCCACTTTCGGGTCATACAATTCGCCGGCGGTCGCCGTTGGCTCAGCAACGCCGCCAAAAATATACAACTTATTTACCAGCACGGCTGCCCCGGCGCCGCTGCGCGCCTGCCCCATATCAGGGCATGGCGCCCAAGTTTCCGCCGCCGGATCAAACGCCTCACACGTCGCCAGAGCGCGATCCCCCGCCAGCCCTCCCACTACGTACAGCACGCCCCTCATGACGCCGCCGGCGGCAAAAGCGCGCGCCTCGGTCATGGCTGGCAAAGCCCGCCAGCCGTTGCTGCCGGGGTCGTAAACGAAACTATCTGCCGTAGGCGTTTGCCCATCCCAACCGCCCACAAAGTAAAGCAAACTACCATCGGACAATAGCAGCCCCCCCGCCGTGGGCTGGGGCAGGGCCGCCACCGGTCGCCAGGCGTTGTTTGTCGGGCTGTACGCCTCTACGACGGCTGTCATCTGCCCATCCCCCAGGCGACCGCCGGCCACGTACACTTCTCCCCCTAACACCGCCGCTGCCGCATCGGCCACCGCCGTCGGTTTAGCCGACAACTGCCGCCACTGCGCCAGGCGCGTGTCATAAAGGTGCACCGTATTCACTACACCCACGCGGGTCTCTCCCCCAATCTGGTAAAGATCGAGCCCAAGCGAGGCGACGGCCATGTGAGCAGTGGGCGCAGGCATGGTCTGGCTGGTAAACCAACGCGAGTTGTCAATTTCGACTGTGGGTACAGGCGTAACAATCTGATTTTCAATTGGGGCAGCCCCACGCAGCAGCAGGGTGGCAATGATCAGCAAAGCGGCTAAAGACACGGCTGCCGTGGCCCAACGCCAGGGAAAACGGCGCGGCGGGGCAGTGCCAACGACAGCAGGGGCCGGCCGGGAATTGTCTACAGCCGCCTCTATCTCTGGTGGGGGTAAGGGTATTTCGACTGCCGGCGCTGCGTTTGGCCCTGGCCAGCCGTCTTCTTCTGGCAGCGTCACCAATCCCTGCGCCAGGGCGGCGCGCATGGCTTCCGTGCGCGACGACACGCCCAGTTTGGCATACACGCGGCGCAAATGGACCTTAACCGTGTTAGGGCTGATGGACAGCGCGGACGCGATCTCGCGGGTGGAAGCCCCCTGCGCTACAGCGTGCAGCACATCTAATTCACGTTCGCTTAGTGGTTCGCCCTGTTCAGCCATTGGCGTAATTATACCACCAGAACCTGAACCGTAGGGCGGCCATCCTAGCCGCATTTCCCCTTTCCTGAAACAAGAAAATCCAGGTAAAATGGGGCATAGTTCCAGGTTAGAGAAATCCCTTGTGGGCAAAATGAAAAACAGGTGAATCATGCTGCTGCGCACCAGACTACACGGCAAATCATATGAATTTCGTGACTTACGCGAACTGATGGGCAAGGCCAACGAACCAAAATCAGGGGATGAGTTGGCCGGCGTGGCGGCCACAACTGTCGTGGAACGAGTAGCCGCTCGTTATGTATTGGCCCACGTTCCTTTACAGATTTTGCGCCAATGCCCGGCTGTGCCTGCCGCCGAAGATGAAGTGACAGCAGCCATCGAAGAGGGGCTAGACGAAGCCGCCTATCAGACTATTGCCGGTTGGACGGTTGGCGAGTTGCGCGAATGGCTGCTGGCAGACAGCACCAGCGGCGCGATGATCCAACAAATCAGCCCCGGCTTGACCCCGGAAATGGCGGCAGCAGTGACTAAACTGATGTCCAACCTTGACCTTATCCATGCAGCCAACAAAATCCGGGTGGTGACGCACTGCGCCAACACGATGGGCGAACGCGGACGGCTGGCAAACCGCTTGCAGCCCAACCACCCCACCGACAGTCCAGACGGCATCCGCGCCGCTATCTACGAAGGGTTGGCGTATGGCTGCGGGGACAGCGTGATTGGCATCAATCCGGTGGATGACTCGCTGGACAGCGTCATGCGCTTGCTGGACATGAGTTACGAGATTATCCAGCGGTGGCAAATCCCTACCCAGAACTGTGTGCTGGCGCACGTGACCACGCAAATGGAGGCGATGCGGCGAGGCGCGCCGGTTGGTCTGCTTTTCCAAAGCCTGGCCGGAACCCAGGCTGCCAATGAGAGTTTTGGCGTGACGGTCGGGCTGCTGGATGAGGCTTACGCGCTGGCGCAGCAACATTGCTGGCCGGAAGGGCCTCATTTCATGTACTTTGAAACCGGACAGGGTTCCGCCTTATCGGCGGAAGCGCATCACGGGTGGGATCAACTGACGATGGAGGCGCGGATCTATGGGTTGGCGCGGCGCTGGCGACCTTATCAGGTCAACACGGTGGTCGGGTTCATTGGGCCAGAATATTTGTATGACGCCACGCAAATCAGCCGCGCCGGATTGGAGGATCATTTTATGGGCAAGTTGATGGGGCTGCCTATGGGGTGCGACGCCTGTTACACCAACCATGCCCGCGCCACCCAGAATGACATTGAGAATCTGGCAGTGCTGCTGGCGACCGCCGGCTGCAATTTCTTTATGGGCGTGCCCATGGGGGACGACGTGATGCTGGCGTACCAGACGACCAGCTATCATGACGCTGCGGCGCTGCGGCAAACACTGGGTTTGCGACCGCTGCCCGAATTTGAGCGGTGGTTGGAGGGGTTGGGGCTGATGGACAATGGCGCGTTAACCGCGAAAGCGGGGACGCCGGCTTCTTTTTCATAAAGAAGTTCTTGAAGTTTAAGCGTTAAACGGGCGTATGGACACCCAAGGGTGAAACCCCCATCCCCCAACCCCCTTCCCCCCAGGGGGGAAGGGGGCTTTTCGGAGAGGGCGAGGGGCGCTGCGCGCCCCTCGCCCTAC
>CAZDSN010000152.1:0-7988 GCA_964507675.1 uncultured Ardenticatenaceae bacterium
CTTAAAAGCGACGAAGCGGCCCCAGCAGGAGGCGAGTTCCATGCCTTTGGGGATGAAGGCGGCGAGGAAGTAGCGACCGCTGGCGGCGTGGGCCAGGTCGTGGCCCAGGTTTTCGGCGTGGACAATGCCTTTGGGGAAGAGATTGAGGTGCATGTCCTGGTAGTATTTATCCAGGGGGTACATTTCGTCCCAATCTTTGCCATACTGCTCGACCAGTTTGCGGTTGGCTTCGGCGAAGGTTTTGGGATGCCATTGGCGCTGAATGGTGTTCATGGGGTGTTCCATGGCCACGCAGTCCACGGCCAGCCACTTGATTTGCTTCTGCAAGCACCAATCGGCAAAGTCGGGCGAGGGGCCTGGGTGTTTGATCATGTAGCGGAATTCGTCGGAGTCGGGGCTGTTCCAGCCATAGCGATAATAACCCGTCTTGACCACCAGGATGTCGCCCGCGCGCACGTCGGCCACGCTCTCAATCATAGCCGGGGTGTAGACGCTGGAATCGCTGACAAAAGGGGAAATGTCGGCAATGACACCAGAGCCAAACCAGTAATCGAATGGCATCTGACCAATGGTTCTGCCGGCAGCGTGGAAATGTTTCTCTCCGTCCATATGGGAAGCCAGATGGAAGCTGGCGCGGCAGTGGGCGTTGTTACGCCCTAACCCAAAATATTGCCCGCCCACCCGTTTCGTGTATTTCACGCTTAACGGCTCATAGTTAGCCCACTGTGGCGTCTGCACGCTGAAGGGCAGCGTCATGTCCAACATCTCGGCGGCGTGCATTGCGGCAAAGAACTCATCCGCGGCCATGTCTGGCGGCGGTTGTAAGGCAGCAGCGCGGCACCAGGCAGATTCCACTTCCATAAAGGGGATAGGCTGGATCATGATCCAGGCCCGCTGGTTGCGCAGTTCATCAATTTGCCCGCCCAACGACTCCGCCAGCAGCAGCCCTGTCTGGGGCAGCGTCACGTGCGTCAACTGATGATACGCATCCGGCGGGAACAGTTCATCCCATGATTGGCCGTGCGTCTGCTGCAATTTCGCCTCCGCCTTTTGGAACTCGCGGGCGTGGGCGTAGCGAATGTTGGTGTTCATGGGGTGTTCGGCGCAACCGCAGTCTACGCCAATCAGCTTCAGCTTCATATCCAGCGCCCATTGAAAGAATTCGGGAGATGGTCCAGGATGGCGCACGTAGTAACCAAACTCCTTGTTTTCAATACCCCCCTGGGCGTCAGGATTGGGCACGTCGGGCTTGTCCCATCCGTATTGGTGGTAGCCTGTGTTAATGAGCAAGATATCGCCTTCTTTGACGGTAACGCGGCTGGTGATCATCTCTGGCGTATACAGGCTGTAATCAGAAACAGCGTCGGAGATGTCCACGACAACGCCTTCGCCACACAAGTCGGCGAGCGGAATGTCAGCAATGGCGCGCGCACCCGAATGGAAGGCGCGCGGACCAACCAGGTGTGTGCCGGTGTTGTTGCTCCACTCGATAAGCTGCCCATTGGCCCCCTGCCCGCCGCCCCAGGAACCTGTCAGCCGCTTAAAGAAATGCACCTGCAGAGGCATTTCGCCTGGCCACGGCGGCGTGAAAATGCTCAACGCCTGCGTCAAGTCATACCATCTGGCGCTGGTCAATGTCCTGATAAGTTCTTCGCCCTTCATGCTGTGCCCCTCTGTTGATCTATTTTGCCGGCAATTCCAACACAAACGCCAGCGCCTGATTCACCCACTTCTTCAGGTCGGCATCCGTCTGGCACCCCTGCGGGCTAACCATCACCCACCCTCTCATGGCGCGACCTGTCATATTAAAAGGGCGCGTATGTGGCTGTGCCAGCGCCGCCGCGTGTTCGTCAGGGCCAACGCGCACAATCAAGTCATGACTGTTGACGCCACAGGCCATGTGCCCTCGAATAATAAAGGCAATGCCGCCAAACATATTTTTCTCGACAATTGCCGGGTGGTTGTCAATCAATTCGCGTATACGTTGAGCCAATCGTTCATCATAGGCCATTGCTGCCTCCTGAAAAAAAGTGATTGGTGGTCGGTGGGCAGTGGTCAGAGGCTGCACGCCAGCCACAGGGTAAGAGTTGCCAGGAAACTGGGTGAAACTTGAGTCGAAAAATCTAAAACACCCGTCCACGCCCACCGAGGCGCTCGACGTGGGACGGATCGTAACAATCGCCGAACTTTGTTTTGGGCATACCCGCTTTCTGCTGCATCAGAGCGGCGTATTCATCATCGTCTACCATAGCTACAATGCGAGCAATGCTGGCTTCGCCATCTACGAAACGCCAGGGGAAGCAGCCAACCTGGACCCGACGGTTAACCAACAAATCAATGTCGCCGCCCACGCATTCAGCGTGGATGATGCCTTTGTCGAACAGCCATAGGTGCATCATCTGGTACATCTCTTTGGTGAAGTATTCGGCCAGAGGTTTGCCGTATTTCTGGCGAAAGTGGGCGTCGGCGTCGGCGGCTTGTGCCGGCATCCACTCCCGTATCTTTGTGTTCATCGGATGGTCAGCGCTGCCGCAGTCCACGCCAATCCAGCGCAGTTTTTTCTCCATACACCACCGGGCAAACCGGGCATCCGGGCCAGGATGCATTACCATGTAGCGCACCTCGTTACCATACGGCTGATCCCAGCCAAAATGATGATACCCTGTATGGATGATCAAGATGTCTCCCTGGCGCACTTCCACCCGCGCCTCAATCATCTCCGGCGTATACACATCATAATCGCCGCAGCAGTCGCTTAAGTCCACAATGGCTGCCTCCCCACACAGGAAGTCAAAATCCAGGGAGGCAATGTCTTTGCCAGGCGTGTAGAAATGAATCTCCCCATCCAGATGCGTACCTACGTGGTTGCTGTGCGTTACCACCTGCCCATTGGCCCCGTTGGGCGCCAGCCGTTTGAAATACTTCACTTGCAGCGGTTCATACGTCGGCCATGGCGGTGTGCCCACGCCTAAGGGTATTGTTAAATCAATAAATTTCATCTCTCACCTCTTCAGGAAGGCAAATTGACAGGGCAGGGTGTCATATTTCGGGCACGATTAACGAAAGCTTTATCAACTGTCAACAACTGCTCACAATGATCTGACTGAGCCAGATGCAGCGCATCAGCAAAATCCAGGCCTGCTTCATGCCATTCAGCCGCCTTTGCCAACACAGCCCGGTTACGAAAATGGGCATTGGGCAAGCCCAATAATCCTCTGAGTGCGGCAACGATTGGCAGGGGTTCAAATCGGTAAGCCCAACGCAGCACCCAGGCAGTTTCCAGGATGACACTATCCGAGATGAATACCTGATTTGCCCGAAATATCTGCGTGCTTATCTGGAACTGTTCTGGATGGTCGCCTGTGAGAAACCGTACCACAATGTTGGTATCAACCGCGATCATGCCAAACCTCCATAATGGCGTGTTGAATGGCCTCATCCATTTCCTGGATTGTCTTGGTACCCTCCCTATATGCCAGACAGCCGGCGACATCTTCTATTACTGTGGGCTCGATCAACGGCACAGGTTTTAGTAAAATACCGTCCTCCAAATCAATCACCATGAATTCCACACCCACCTGCCATTGATGCTGCTCCCGAATGTTTTTGGGAATGATTACCTGTCCCTTGCTTGATAGTCTTGTCGTTTCCATTGTTCATCACCTTTTAGCTGGTAAGATTATGGTAAGATTTTAGATGCAGGTTCAGATCATGTCAATGTTCGTCTTACGACAGGTACTGTTCGGCAAAGGACAGCAAGGCATTCTCAAAAACCATCATAGGCGGACGAACCAGACCCGCGCCAACCTGACCTACACCTGCCTCTTTGTGAGCAATGCCCGTATTCACACGCGGCGTGATGCCCAACTCTACCACTTTGCGCAAATCAATACCCACCGGCGAACCGCGAAAGTCCAGGGAGGGAATCGTGAAGTGGGTATGCTCAGCCGTGGTGATTTCGTACATTTCCAGGGTGGCGTTGAGAGCGTCCTGAGGACTCCCGCTAATGAAGGTAACGATGGCGGGCGCGGCGGCCATGGCGAAGGCGCCAATGCCGGCAGTTTCTGTAATCGTGCTGTCTCCAATATCGGCATTGGCGTCAGCGCTGCTGAAGCCCGAGAAATAGAGACCGTCAGGAATCTGGGCGGGCGCAGTAAACCAGGCATCTCCCAGCCCACTGACGCGAATACCAAAATCTGTGCCATTACGGGCCATGGTGGTGACGACGGTGCTGCCGGCCACGCCATGCCCGGCATCGCACATGGCCTTGCAAGCGGCCATGACCGGGTTCAACACGCTGAGGGCATTGTCGCCCAGGAATTGCAGAATCGTTGACGTCACGAAACGGTTGTCACGCGCTTTTGCCACCAGGGGGGCCAACGCTTTCAGGAACAGCAGCGAACCCGCTTTGTTGCGGTTGTGACCTTCATCCCCCATGTGCAGCGCTTCGGCCAGCAGGGCGCGGATATCTATGCCGGCACTACCGGCCAGGGCGTCCGCCAATGCCGGCCCCATCACGTCATTCATCCAGCGCAATTTGCTAATGACAGGCGGGCTATACGCCCCATAACGCAGCACCTTGCCGTAACCTTCATTCAGCGTGGAAAAGGCTCTGTTGCCATGTGTCTGGTTTTCCACAAGGTAGACTTGCATGGAAGCAGACGTCACGCCAGCCATGGGGCCAACCGCCTGGTGGTGGTGGCACGGGGCGAAATCCACTTCGCCCGCTTGCACCATGGCGATGGCCTGCGCTTCATCAGCCGCCAGCCCCTCAAACAGCAGCGCCCCGATGACGGCCCCGCGCAGCGGCCCGGACATCCGCTCCCAGGTAATGGGCGGCCCGGCGTGCAGCAGCAAATTGTCACGCATGTGCGGGATCACGTCGCGGGCACGAGCCAGACCCGTGAGAATAGGCCGCGCGGCCATGATACGTTGGACGGCTGTCTGGTTAGCCTGGTCAATGTCAAGCATAGAAAACTCTCCTGGAAGTATGAAGGGTAAGGGATGAGGGATGCAGGCTCATTGCTGCCTCCGTAACAGAACGCAGGTTAAATATACATCTGCGACATCTGCGATTGTATTCACTCACGGAAATGTGCCCGGGGCTATACCGGCAAAACGTAGCGCAACATCACCAGGTAATGGCAGGCGCTGCCGCCCAGCACAAAGAGATGCCAGATGGCATGATTGTAAGGCACTTTGGGAAAGACGAAAAATAGGACGCCCATGGTGTAGATCAGACCGCCCGCTAACAGCCAGGCAATCCCGGCAGGCCCAATATTGACGGCCATCTGGCGAAAACCGAACACGCCCAGCCAACCCATAAGGACATAGAGGACGGTGGATAAGTTTTCATACCAGTGAATGGCCAGGGCTTTGTAGATAATGCCGGCGACAGCCATTCCCCAAACCACCGCAAACAACGTCCACCCCAATGCCCCCGGCATGGTCACTAACAAGAAAGGCGTGTATGTGCCGGCAATTAACACATAAACAGCGGAATGATCCAGAATGCGCAGAATGCGTTTTGCCGGCAAATGGGTCACCGAATGATACAGCGTTGAAGCCAGGTACAACAACAAGAGCGATCCCCCGTAAATGGCAAAACTGAGAATCCGCCGCCCGTCGCCATGTGCTACAGCCATGACCACCAGCACCGCCAGCCCTACCAGACTTAACAGCGCCCCAATCCCATGCGTCACACTGTTTAGCAGTTCCTCCCGCCGTGAATAATAAACCTGAAACGTCGCCTTCCGTATCACCTGTTCTTTCATTACTTCCTTCATGACAATAAAACTCAAAGATTACGCAGAAAAATCTGTTTGCGGTGGTGTCACCGCGAGAGCCTCATTTAACCGACTTGAGCCGCCTATTTTCCGCATACGGGAAAATGTGGAACAGTTCGCCGCGGCGCAGACCCGCCTGTGTTTCGCGCCAGAAAGCCACGTCACACAAATCTCCATGATATTCCAGAAACACCTGCCGCAGTGAGTCTGGCAACCCCAAGAAATGGGCAAACTCTTCAGGGAAAATGTCTCCCTTATTGATGTGAAACCAGGGTTCAGCCGCCAACTCATCCTCATAGCTTGCCTGCGGCGGCACACGGCGAAAGTTGCAATCAGTCAACAAAGTCAATTCATCATAATCATAAAATACCACCCGTCCATGTCGCGTCACGCCAAAGTTCTTCAGCAGCATGTCGCCCGGAAATGTGTTAGTGAGGGCCAGGTCTTTGATGGCATTCCCATAATCAATGACAGCGGCGCGGGCCAGTTCTGGTTCCGATTCGCGCACGTAAATGTCCAACGGCGTAACGCGCCGCTCCACATAAGCATGGCTAATAATGACGTGATGGCCGTCAACACACACCGTTTGCCGCGCCTGCGGCAGCATTTCTGCCAGCAGTGGCTCCGCAAAACGCTCGCGGTCAATCTTGAGATGCTCAAACGCCTGGGCATCCACCAGCCGGCCGGCACGATCATGCGAGTATACCAGGTCATATTTAGCCTGTACTTCCAGGCGCGTCATATCCTTGGGATGGGCAAAGCGGTCCTTAATCAGCTTAAATACCATGTCATAACTGGGCAGGTTGATCACCATCATCACCATACCCCGCTGCCCGCGCGCCATCTCAAACTGATCGTCGGAATAAGCCAGATGATGCAGAAAGTCGCGATAGAGTTCCGTTTTACCGTGCTTGTTGTAGCCAATGGAGATGTACAATTCGGCCACACGCTTGCGCGGCATGATGCTTTTCAAAAACTGTACCAGATCATAAGGCCGCTCCACATCCACTTGAAAGTAGGAACGGGCGAAACTGAACAAAATACTAACAGAGTCTTCATCTAGCAGGACCGCATCCACCACCAGCCCATTTGGACTGTGTATCAGCGCCAGCACCAAGGGGGCCAGGTGCGCGCCACTGTACATACGCCCCACCAGATAGACGCCCATCCCCCGATAAAAGGGCGACTTCACCATTTCCGCCCGGTCAACTGTGCGCAGCGCTCCCATCTGGCGTAGACGTTGTTCGATAAGCTGCGCTACTTTATGCGCGTCGTCATCCAGGTCCGCAAATGGTGTGTCAAAGGTATAAGCGGTCAAAATCTCTTTAATCAGGGCAGCCGTGGCAGGCTGGCGCGCATGGGTACGATGGACAGGGATCTTGGCCGGCGTTGGCGGCGTTTCATAATCGGTGGCCACAAATTCTATTTGAGGATTGACGCCAATGGTGGCAAAGATGCGGCGAGTGATGGAGTTAAAGAAGGTTTCCGCCAGCTCCCAGTCGTCGTGGTCAAAGATGTAGCCAGAGTAAACAGCCTTCATGCTGGCCCAAATGAACCTGTCATCCAGGCGGGCGTCAAGCAGTCCATGGATCCGGCCCACTACCTGGTCAACCACCTGACGATAGAGCGCCAGGCGCAGGGTGGCGTCAGCCTGCATACCCTGCCAATCCCTGGCGGTGAAGCGCTGACTGGCCCGTTGGGTGATGGTTCTAAACTGCTGCCGGTACGCTAAGAACGCTTCATGGATGGCAAATGCGCCAATATTAGCGACACGGCTGTCGGTAAGACGGGAACTCATTTTCGTTTTAGCTGCGCCAGCAGGTCCATCATCTTCTCATTACCGCCGGCGGGAGGTCGCCATTCAACGTGGACAGCCGCTGCCCCCTGAGCGATGAGGCTATCATAAAAAGATTCCAGGCCCATGTTAATAGCGACCAGGGGCTTCTGCAAGGTGGTTAAAGGAACTGGTGGGAAGGTTAGACCCGCCGGCATCCCCCAGCGCCGCGCTACCATTTCCACCAATGCGCCTGATTCAAATTGTACAGCCGCGCCAGCGGCAGCCAGTTGTTCTGCCTGCCTGGTTAATCCTTGTGGATCGGCATCTGTGCCAATCAACAATGCCACCACTTCTATGGGGCGCTGCGCCTTAATGGCGGCAATGGCTGGGGCATTGGATACCCAGTTGATCAAAATTGGGCATTA
>CAZDSN010000153.1:0-7972 GCA_964507675.1 uncultured Ardenticatenaceae bacterium
TTCAGCGCAGCGGTGGCTGCCACCCCGGTGACTGCACCGCAAGTGCCCGTGGTTGGCAACGTAACCGCCCAACCCCTCGATTCCCCCCAGGCAATCCGCGCCGAATTAACAGCCCAACTCACCGGACCGGTGCGATGGACGGAAAGTATTGGCTTTCTGGCGGCAGCAGGCGTCAATTCATTTGTGGAAGTAGGGCCGGGCGATGTATTATTAAGTCTGGTGAAACGGATTCACCGCCAAAGCAACCGGCTCAAATATGAATTGGCGGCAGGCGACCAGCTACTAACAGCCGGTCAGCCGGCGGCTGGCGAGGAGTGAACATTGTTATTGGCAGATAAAGTGGCGCTGGTAACGGGCGCGGGGCGGGGCATTGGCCGCGCCATTGCCCTTGACCTGGCCGCCAATGGGGCCAAAGTGGTGGTTAACTACCACAGCAGTGCCACGGCGGCGGAAGCGGTGGTGGCGGCTATCGCCGCTGCTGGCGGCGAGGCCATGGCTGTGCCGGCAGACGTAGGGGATTTTGCGGCGGCGCAGACGCTGGTGAAGGAAACAGTGGCGGCGTATGGCCAGATTGATATTTTGGTGAACAATGCCGGCACAACCCGTGACACGCTGATCATGATGATGAGCGAAAACGATTGGGACACCGTCATCAATACCAACCTGAAAAGCATGTTCAACTGCTGTAAAGCCGCCCTGCGGCCCATGCTACGCCGCAAACAGGGTGGTCGCATTATTAACATCTCCTCTATCGTTGGACTCGTTGGTCAGGGAGGGCAGACCAACTACGCGGCTTCCAAAGCCGGCATTATTGGCTTCACCAAATCTCTGGCCCGCGAAGTCGCCACCCGCGGCATCACGGTCAACGCCATTGCCCCTGGCTTCTTCCCCACGGCTCTCACCGACGTTCTTAGTGAGGAAAATAAGAAACAGGCCCTGGAGTTCATTCCCCTCGGTCGTTTTGGTCAGGTGGAAGAAGTCGCTTATCTGACAACTTTCCTGGCTTCCGATCGCGCCGCCTACATCACGGGTGAAGTCATCCGGGTGGACGGCGGCATGGCTATGTAGCTAAATAGTGGACAGTGGCCAGTGAAGAATGGTCAGAGAGTGTGCGCCAACCACGAGCCTGCGGCGAAAAACAATTTCGCGCAGAGGCGTGAAGGTGCTGGCAAGAATACGTGGAATCAGGGCAATTCGTGTCGAAAAACAAATAAGGCGTGAGTTGCCAACAGGAAAAGTTCTATGAGTGAACGTTTGGAAAAAGAGTCGTTGGGCCGGATCGAAGTCGCCCCTGACGTGTTGACCATGATTGCCCATTTTGCCACGATGCGCGTGGAGGGAATTCACAAGATGGCGGCGGCCCCGGCGGAAAAAGGTCGCCCTTTTCGTCGCGCCTCCCGTTCAGAAGGCATTACGCTGCATGTCACAGATGATGACCGGCTTATTTTTGATATTTTTGTCTTAATGCAGCCCCATGTTGACATCATGAAAACCAGCCGCGACCTGCAAGCAGCAGTGGCGGAGGCCATTGACAAAATGGTGGGGCTGCCTGTGGAAGCAGTGAACGTCCACGTGGAAGACGTGATTTATGCTCAGGGCGATGCCGCTTAACCCATTGTTTGTTGTGACGCCAGTGCGTTTGTGGCGCAGTTCATGCTCCGCAAAACGCCTGGCCCTTTTGCTTTTTGTACGTTAAGAGATGCTATGAAAACAAGACGGCGTGCCAGACGTATTGCGCTCGAAACATTATACGAGATTGACCTTGCTAACCATGCAGCAGGTGAGGTCCTGCAGCGTCGCCTGGCAGAAGAAGAAATGGAGAGCACGGGGAATGAGTTTACCAGCGCCCTGGTGCAGGGCGTGGTGCAATTCCAGGAACCTATGGACAGGTTGATTGTCCGCTACGCACCAGAATGGCCCCTGGATCAGATGGCAGTCATTGACCGCAATATTTTGCGGATTGCCATTTATGAATTTCTGGTAGACACCCATACGCCCATCAAAGTAGCTATCAATGAAGCCGTGGAATTGGCTAAAACGTACGGGTCAGACAGCGCCCCTCGTTTTATCAATGGTGTATTGGGGACCCTGGCTGACCATGTTGAGAATCTGCGCCAGGAGATATTAGCGACAACGGCAGTTTAGCGGCGCATCAAACAGATGCGCCGCATCGAAAAGGTGTGAGAACGCGCGGAGCTGCCGGGCCAGCAACAGTGACCATACCTGGGGTGGCATATATCTGCCAGAAATGGGCTGTCGCCTGGGTTTAGTATTGTATGACTCCGCTTTACTTGTTTGACCTTTTGGGGCAGCTGCAGCAGGCGCCGCCCACAGCCGTTGTCTTCCGTCCTGCCGTCTACGGGATCCTGATCGAAAACAACCAGATTCTACTTCAGCGGCAGCCAGAAACAGGGATGTGGGCGCTGCCTGGGGGGATTGTGCCGGCAGCGGAAACTCCAGTGCAAGCGCTGCGCCAGGCCGTGCGATTGGCGGCGGGTTTCATCCCTGAGATTGGGACCCTGTTGTTTGTGGAAGAGCTATACCAGATGAAAAATGAAGCAGCATGGCGGCTGGCGGGGTTGTATTTTGCCTTGAGCCGCCCCAACGCAGCCTATGCCATGATTGACTTCGACACCCCTGCCCAACCTGAATGGGTTCCCCTCAATACTTTGCAGCGCGAGCAGCTCCAATTCGGCTATGACGCCATCTGTGCCGGACAGGCATGGCAGCGGCTCGGCAAATAACCAGCCAAAGAACAGACGCGATCATCCTTTTCCAGGCGCAATTAGTCGCGCACAATCTGGCGAATGTGATAAACGGGCTTGTTCTGGCTCTCGTAATAGACCCGCACCAGCAGTTCCGACAGCAAGCCAATCACCAGGAACTGCACCCCCAGAATCATCAACAACACGGCCAACAACAGTAGCGGCCGCTCGCTGAGGCGATAGGCGCGAAAACCGTCCGCGCCGCCCTGAATACCCGCCCACACCTTGGCGGCGCTCAACCACAGCGCCAACAGAAACCCGACACCGCCAGACATGATGCCCAGGCTGCCAAACAAGTGCATAGGGCGGTCGCCATAGCGGCGCAGGAAAAGTACCGTAATCAGGTCCAGTATGACCCGAAAGGTGCGCGACAGGCCATATTTGGATTGGCCGGCCACACGGGGACGGTGACTCACAGGCACTTCGGTCATGCGAAAACCCGCGTGGCTAATTAACTCCGGGATGAAGCGGTGCATTTCTCCATATAGGCGCAACTCGCGCGCTACGTCGCGGCGAAAGGCGCGCAGCGAACAGCCCCGGTCGCGTAGTTTGACGCCTGTGCTGCGGGCAATGAGGGTGTTGGCTGCCCGCGAAGGGAGCTTGCGCAAGAGCCAGGCATCCTGACGATGTTGGCGCCAGCCGTTTACCACATCCACATCTGCTGTCAGAGCGGCCAGGAGTGCCGGCACGTCGGCGGGGTCATTCTGGCGGTCCGCATCCATCGTCACAATCACGTCTCCCTGCGCCTGGTCAAAGCCAGCGGCAAAAGCTGCTGTTTGGCCAAAATTACGACGAAACTCGATCAGCACCAGGCGCGGGTCAGCCGCTTGCAGCCGCTGCAGCACAGCAAAACTGTCATCCTGGCTGCCATCATCCACAAATATGATTTCGTATGCCAGACCGGTGGGAGCCAACGCCTCGGCCAGTTCTTGAGCCAGCAGCGGCAAGTTGGGGGCTTCGTTGTATACAGGAATAACAATGCTGAGGTCAAGGGAAGTGGGCATGGGGCAGTCCGCGGGTGTGCTCATCTGCGTGTTATTGCGCGGGCTGATTGTATCATGCCTCTATGCTGTCACCAATGAGGATTTATGCCGGCACGTAGAGGGCTGAAAATGGGCTGACTGTCGCCCTACCCCATGGCGGAGGCAGCGCCACGTTTAAGTTTTGTCGCCTGGTCTGTCGCCAAAAGATGGCTGTCTGATTCGTTCTAACGTAGGAAAGCAAGGGAAGCGGTGGCAAAGGGATCTGGCACCGTGATTAAGAAGAATAACAGCACGGTGAGCCAACCAATCAGCTTACGTTCGAGGTTCAGGGGGGTAACGTCGTTTAACGGCGGGGGATGCCGCAGCCCGCCGAGCAGCACAAAAAAGGCCCACACGTACCAGTTGAAAGAGAGCACCGCCCCGGCCAGCAACAGCAACACAAAGACAATCAGGGCCAGGGTGTGGGCACGGCGACCAAAGAGGGCATAGGCCACGTGCCCGCCGTCCAGTTGGCCTACCGGCAGCAGGTTAATGCCCGTGATCAACAGACCGAACCAGGCAGCAAAAAAGATGGGGTGCATGGCCAGGGTACGTCCAGCCGGGATCGGGTTGAACAGGGAAACCATCCAGTCAACCAGAATGGAACTGCCGGCATTATGCAGCGTCAAACCCGGCATAAAATAAGGCACCGTTGGCGATAACCATAACCCGACCAACAAGAGCGGCAGCGCCACTAAAAAGCCGGCCACAGGACCGGACAGCCCAATGTCAAACAATACCTTGCGGTTTTTCAGCGGCGAGCGTAGCGAAATAAAAGCTCCCAGTGTTCCCAATCCGCCAAAAGGCATGGGAATAAAATAAGGCAGCGTAGCCGCCACCCCATGCACCCGCGCCGCCACGTAATGCCCCAGTTCGTGCACGCCCAAAATGCTTAGCAGAGCTATCGCAAATGGCAGGCCAGCCAGCGTCGCCGCGACTATCCCCGCTACCGAGCCTTCCTGCAAGGCGGCTACCATGCTTTGTCCAGCCAGACTGGCCCCTGCCGCCAGCGTCGTGGCAATGGTGGCCAGCAGCAGCAACACGTTAACCAGGGGGTTCCCCATCTTCGCCTGCTCCGCCAACCCTTCCACGGCAATAATAAAATCTTCCCCTTTGCGGCGGCGCAACAACGCGGTAAAACCATGCGTCTGGAAACGACGCTCTATTTCACTGTAGCCATCTTCCGCATCATGCAGCCATTGGCCGTTAAAAGTAATGACCTGCCCATTGGCATTACTCGACGTTTGCCGCACCTGAAATAAGCCCAGCAGCTCGCCATGCAGGCGGTTGACTGTTTGCTGCAGCGGGTCATGAGGCGGAACGTAGACCGATGAATAGGAAGATATTTCCATAAAACTGCTCATTGGTGAGGTGGAGAGGCCCGTTATCGTTCGTTCGCTACTACCTGAAGCTGCTCCCGTATGGAGCATATCTGCGGAAAGGTCCACATCGCCATGGTCCAGACCATAATGCTATCATCAATTTATGACAAGGGGGAAGGACTGTCAATGTTCATTCATGAATAGTTAAGTAACTGTCCACGAATGACCCGGCATTTTTCGGTTATTTGCTTATCGGGGTCCTGGCATGTGTGCGGCACAGGAGTAGTCCGCCAAACTTATATTGACGGGAAAAGAAGCTCAAGTTCTTTAGAGAAGTTGGGCTTCTTGGCGAACCTGTTTGTGGACGGTTACTCAGATGCGCGGCAAGACGATGGTTTCTTGCCGCTGGTATTTGCCTTTGCGGTCAGCGTAGGAGGTCTCGCATACTTCGTCTGCCTCAAAGAAAAGCACCTGGGCAATGCCTTCGTTGGCGTAAATGCGAGCGGGCAGCGGCGTCGTGTTGGAAATTTCCAGGGTGACGTACCCTTCCCACTCTGGCTCGAAGGGAGTCACGTTGACAATCAAGCCGCAGCGGGCATAGGTGGACTTACCAATGCACACTGTCAACACCTGGCGCGGAATCCGAAAATATTCAATGGTGCGGGCCAGGACAAAGGAGTTGGGCGGAATGACGCACACTTCCCCCTTGTAATCAACGAAAGAGCGGGGGGTAAAGTGCTTGGGGTCAACAATCGCGGAGTGGACGTTGGTAAAGATTTTGAACTCGTCGGCCACACGAATGTCATAACCATAGGAAGAAAGGCCATACGAGATGATGCCTTCGCGCTTCTGCCCATCAATGAAAGGGTCTATCATGTGCTGTTCCAGAGCCATGCGGCGAATCCAGGTGTCGTTTTTTAGTCCCATAGCAAAGGTCCTGTCAGAATAGGGGGCAGCCCGCCACAATTAACCATTCAGCCGTTTCACCATTCGGCCATCACTCATATCGTTTTCTGCGCATCGGGAGTGTCCCCTTTTGCTGGACACTCGTTGCTGCCGTTTACATCACCTCAGGGGCAGACATGCCCATCAGGTTTAGGACGCGGGCGAAGAGGGTTTGGGCCGCGCGGTAAAAGTGCAGCCGGGCCAGGCGCAGCGGCTCAGGCACTTCGCTGTGCAGCACGCGGCACGCTTCATAGGTGGGATGGAAGGCAGCGGCCAGGTCATAAGCGTAAAAAGCGATATGATGAGGTTCGTAGGTGATGGCGATTTGTTCCAGCACTTCATGCAGTTCCTGCGCTTTGCGCAAGAAGTTGAGCTCAAATTCGTGGGTGAGCAGGGTCAGATCGGCGGCGGTGTCAGCGTTGGGGTCAAAACCGGCTTCCACCCATTTGCGGAAAATGCCGGCACAGCGCACATGCGCATTCTGAATATAAAACACCGGGTTCTTTTCCGACTGCTCCACTGCCAGCGTCAAATCAAACTCTACCGGGCTGTTTGCCGAACGCGCTAACATAAAATACCGCACTGCATCTGGCCCCACCTCATCTACCAACTCATCCAGCGTAACGTAATGTCCGCGGCGCGTACTCATGCGCACCTGTTTGCCCTCCCGAATCAGGGAGACGATCTGGTGAATCAACGTGTACACGAAATCAGGTGAATATCCCAGCGCCTTCACTCCTTGCAGCACCGTCTGCGCCGTGGTGTGGTGGTCTGGACCAAAAATGTCCACAACCAGGTCAAAGCCGCGCTCTGCTTTATCCCAATGATAAGCGATGTCCGTCATCCGATAAGCGGGTTCGCCGCTGGATTTGATCAATACACGGTCTTTCTCGTCCCCCAGGGCTGTGGAACGGAACCACCATGCGCCCTCTTCCTTATATGCCATCTCTTTGTCCGCCAGGTCTTCCAGCGCCTGCCACACCCGCCCACTGCTGTACAGGTCTTGCTCGTTGTAATATACGTCATGCGCAATGTTGATGCGCCGCAGGGTGGCTTTCTGGTTGGCGAACATCGTCTTTTTGGCAACTTCGGCGAATGTTTCCACTGGTTCATGGCGCAGCGCGTCGCCGTGCAGCCCCACCAGGACGGCGGCGATCCAATAGATATAGTCGCCCTGGTAATGTTCCTCCCCCAGCGCCGCGTCGTCTCCCAGGATTTGCAGATAGCGGATCTGGACGGATTCACCTAACATGCGGATTTGTTTGCCGGCATCATTGTAATAATATTCGCGCGTCACATTATAACCGGCTGCCGTGAGGACGCGCGCCAGCGTGTCGCCAATAACGCCGCCGCGGGTGCGGCCAATGGTGATAGGCCCGGTGGGGTTGGCGCTCACAAATTCGATTTGTGCCTTCTTCCCTGTGCCCAAGGTAAACGCGCCAAAATGACCGCCGGCGGCGACAATCTCATTGGTCAGGTTCTGGAAATACGCCGGTTGCAGGCGAAAGTTGATGAAACCCTGGGGCGCTACGTCGGCAGCAGCCAGGTAAGGTAGTGACGGCAGATGGTTGGCGATAAAGTTGGCGATTTTGATAGGAGCCATGCGCGCCGGGCGGGCCAACTGCAGGGCTATTGCCGTGGCATAGTCGCCAAACGCACTATCGCGCGGTTTTTCAATCTTAACCGCAGGGATGTCAAACAGAGGCAAATCGCCTGCCGCCTGCGCCGCCATTAACGCCGCCATCACTTGCTCCGCTAAATCCTGATGCACACGCATGATAAATGTCCTTTCCTGAGTCGAATTGGACCGTCAGGCCAATGGGCGGCATTTTAACATGGTCAGCAAGGAGGTACAAACAGCCCTCTAGCGCACAGCATTCGCATAGACCTGTATCGTTTGCTGGATAGTCTTCTCCCA
>CAZDSN010000154.1:0-7971 GCA_964507675.1 uncultured Ardenticatenaceae bacterium
GCGGCGAGGACATTTTCTATCACGTCAGTCGTTTTGAGCTGGACCAGGCCGCCTGCCGGCACGCCGGCAGCATGGATGACGCCCTGCACGGGAGACCCCCAGGCTGCCTGTACTTCCCGCAGCAACTGGCGCATATCGGCCTCGTTGGTCACGTCTGCCTGGGCAATCCACACCTGGCTGCCCTGCGACTCAATTTCTTGCAACTGGCGAATCTGGCGGGCGGTGGGATCGGCGCTGTCGTGCTCCGCCAGCCAGGCGGTCCACTGGGCGCGGGGAAGAAAAGCGGAGCGACCTGTCAAGACCAGCCGCACAGACTTTTGGCGGGCGAACTGGTGGGCAAAGGTGAGGCCCAGGCCGCCGAGACCGCCGGTGATCAGGTAGACGCCATCTGCCTTCAGGCTGGCGCGACCGGCGGCCAGCGATTGTGGTTGGTACTGCTTGACCCAGCGGCGGCCGTGGCGATAGGCGGTGAAAATGCCGGCATCAAACTGATCCGGTTCGCGCAGCAAGTGCGCCAGCAGGCGATCCTCTTGCCAGGGCGCGGTCAGCGGCCAGTCAATGTCAATAGAGCGACAGCGTACCTGTTTGTATTCGCGGGGAATGACCAGACATGGCCCCAAGAGCGTCGCTTTTTCCGGATAATGTAGGTCGCCGCCTACAACTTCCTGCATGTGGTTGGAGAGAAGCAGCAGTTGGATGGGGTTGTCTATCTGCTGGCGGCCAATGGCCTGGGCCAGGTAGACAAGGCTGTGGAGGCCGCGCTGCAGCGTTTCCTGGTCGGATAAGGCTCCTTCGCTGACGCTCCAACCATGCCAGATGGTGTGCGGCATGGCCGCTTGCGTAGCCAACGTCGCCAGCAAAGCGTCGTAGTCTGGGGCGTGCTGTGGGCGAATTTCATATTCGGTGTCGGAAAGGGCGCGAAAAGTGGAGCCGGGGCGAACGAAGATGGGCTGCACGGACGCGGGTAACTGCTGCAGCAAGCGCCTATTGTACAATAGGCGCTCCCAGGCGGCGGCGAAGGCATCACGCTGCAGGAAGATAAGCCAGTTCACCTTTTCTGCGAGATGCTGGTCAGGGCACGGCGACGGCGGCGCTTCTTGCCATACTGGGAGATAAAACCAGTTGGCCACATCTGTTTTCTTCCGCAGCAAATCCTGGTACAGGTTCTCAGAGTTGCCGCCGCGGGCATGGGGCAGGTCTACCCAGCAGCGTTGGCGCTCAAAGGGATAGGTAGGCAGAGGGAGACGATACCGGCGTTCCTGGGCGTAAAAAGTGACCCAATCCACCGATACCCCAGCCAGCCATAACTGCCCGATTGTATTCAGCAAAAATTGCAGGGGCGGCTGCGGTTCCTGGGGATGGGGCAGCGTGGCGTACATGAACTGGTTCGGCTGCTTCTCTGGATGCCAGCGGGCAATCGTGCGCAGCGTGCGCCCTGGTCCAACTTCTAACAAAATAGCATCCGGATCGCGCAGCAGTTCGGTCAGGTTGTCAGCAAACCGCACCGTCTGGCGAATGTGGCGGGCGTAGTAGTCGGAGGACGTCGCTTCGGCTGGCGTGATCCAGCCGCCGGTAACGTTTGACAGATAAGGGATTTGCGGCGGGTGCAGCCTCACCTGGCTGACAGCAGCGCGGAAGGTGTCCAGGATGGAGTCCATGGCCCGCGAGTGGAAAGCATGGGACGTATGCAGACGGCGGCAGATAATCTTCTGGGCGTTCAACTCCGCTTCCAGGGCGTCTATCTGCGCCTCAGGCCCGGAAAGGACGCATAAGGCTGGTCCATTGACAGCCGCCAGATCCAGGCCGTTTTGCAGATAAGGCTGCACGGCGGCTTCGGCGAGTGGGACAGACAACATGCTGCCCGGCGACAGCGATTGAATCAGGCGACCGCGCAAAGCGACCAGCTTCAGCGCGTCTGGCAGGGACATGACGCCAGCCAGGCAGGCGGCTACGTATTCGCCAATGCTGTGCCCGACCATAGCTTGCGGCTGCAGCCCCCAGGATTGCCAGAGGCGGGCCAGCGCATATTCGATAACGAAGAGGGCGGGCTGGGCGTATTGAGTCTGTAGCAGCGTCTCACTGGCACCCTCTTCGTTTGCCGGCGACGGATAAAGAAGCGCGCCTAAATCTACGTCCAGTTGGGGACGGAGCAGAGCCAGACATTCATCTACGGTCTGGCGGAAAACGCCCATTGAGGCGCTTTGGTACAGTTCACGACCCATATGGATGTGCTGCGCGCCCTGGCCGGGAAACATGAAGGCAACGCGGCGTTGTTCTGGTTCCTGCACATGGGAAAATACGCGATCGGGGGCCAGCGTTTGCAGCATGTTAATAGCGTCGGCAGCGTCCTGCACCGCCGCTATGCGCCGGTGGGTGAAGGCTTTGCGTCCCATCTGCAGGGTATAGGCTACATCCGCCAGATTGGCCTGGGGATTTTGCTGCAAATACGCGGTCAGGTTGGCGGTGACCCGTTCCAGCGCGGTTTCGGACTGCGCCGAGAGGAGCAGCAGTTTCCAGGGAAGACCAGGGTCGGAGGGCTGGCGGGAGGGCGCTTCCTGCAGCACCACGTGGGCATTGGTACCTCCCAGGCCAAAGGCGCTGACGCCAGCGCGTCGCGGCGTATCCGCTGGCGTACTCCAGGCGCGTCGTTCCGTGTTGACGTAAAAGGGGGTTTCGGCAAAGTGGATGAGGGGGTTGGGCTGCTGGAAATGGAGGCTGGGGAGCAGCGTCTGCCGTTCCAGACTGAGGGAGGTCTTGATCAGACCAGCGACGCCGGCGGCAGTATCCAGGTGGCCGACGTTGCCTTTGACCCCGCCCAGAGCGCAGAACTGTTTTTGGCCGTCGCTGCCACTGGCAGCGCCGCTGCCGGCAGCTTCAAAAGCGCGGGTGAGGGCAGCCACTTCAATGGGGTCGCCCATGGGGGTGGCGGTTCCGTGAGCCTCAACATAGCTGATGGTGTCCGCGGTGACCCCGGATAGGGCGATGGCGGTTTCGATGACCTGAGCCTGGTAATCTACGCTGGGGGCAGTGTAGCCGACTTTGATGTGGCCATCGTTGTTAATGGCGGAACCAAGAATGACGGCATAAATGTGGTCGCCGGCTTCCAGGGCGTCCTCATACCGTTTGAGGACGACAATGCCCGCGCCGCTGCCGGCAACGGTCCCCTGAGCCTCAGCATCAAATGGACGGCAGTGACCATCCGGCGAACCAATGCCCTGCTCGTGATAGAGGTAGCCTGCGTTCTGTGGATAGCTGATGGTCACGCCGCCAGCCAGGCACATATCCGACTGGTAAGTGAGCAGACTCTGGCAAGCCAGATGCACAGCTACCAGGGACGTGGAACAGGCTGTCTGCACATTCACGGCCGGGCCATGTAGATTGAGCTTGTAGGCCACGCGAGTCGCCAGATGGTCATTCTTGTTGTGAATGAAAGCCTGGAAGGTCTTGATAGAACCCTGCAAATAGCCGCTGGCAGCCAGATTGTACATCAGATAAGCATTGGCTCCGGCGCCAGCAAAGACGCCAATGGCTCCAGGAAATTCGTCGGGCACATAGCCGGCATTTTCCAGCGCCTCCCAGGCGCACTCCAGGAAAAGGCGGTGCTGCGGGTCCGTGAGGGCCGCTTCGCGTGGTGAAAAATCGAAGAAGGCAGCATCAAAGCGGTCAATGTCCTTGAGGACGGCTTTAGCCCGGACGTAATGAGCAGCCTGGCGTTCCTCAGGATCAATGAGGGCCTGTTCCAGTTCGTCATCGCTGAAGAAGGTGACGCACTCCTGGCCATCGTATAAATTGCGCCAGAACTCGGCAATGTTCGCCGCCTGCGGGAAACGTCCGGCCATGCCTACAATGGCAACGGCTGTGGTGGGATCGGGAATGACAAAATTATCCATGAGTCTTTCTTCTTGCAGTGATTGCTCACCGCCCTCGCTGTGTCCGTTTTTGCGCCAACTGCTGCTGTCGCCGCAGCGCCTCTTTTTGGCGGCTGGCGCGATCCTGCGCCTGGCTGGCGTGCCCGTGATCATTGTCGCTGCCAGAGAGGTAGGTGGTCAGCGCCAGCACCGTGGCGTAGCGGTACATCTCCACCAGTGGAAATGATTTTTGAAAAGCGGCTTGCAGTTTGTCGTACACGTTTACCAGCAGCAGCGAATGTCCACCCAGGTCAAAGAAGTTGTCGTTGATGCCTATCTTGTCCACGCCCAGGGCGTCTTGCCAGATTTCAATGACGGTGCGTTCCACGTCGTTGCGCGGAGCCACGTAGGCAGCGGCGACGGAGTGGGTGTGGGGCGCAGGCAGGGCTTTGCGATCTACCTTGCCGGTTGGCGTGAGGGGGATATGCGGCAGACGCAAGATGTAGCGCGGCAGCATATATTCGGGCAGGCTGTGGCGCAAGAACTGGCGCAGTTCCTGGGTAAGTTCGGCGTCGTCGTCGCTGTGGACGTCTCTATGAGCGGTGACCACGTAAGCGGTCAAATAATCGTCCGACTCAGTGGTGTGCAGCAAGGTCAAGGCATCGCGCACCTGGGGGTGGCGGCGCAGGGTGGATTCAATCTCGCCCAGTTCAATACGCACGCCGTACAGTTTCACCTGATGGTCGGTGCGTCCCATATAGAGCAGATGCCCGGCGGCATTCCATCGCCCCAAATCGCCGGTGCGGTACAAACGGGCCTGCGGATCGGGGTGGAATGGGTTGGGGACAAATCGCTGCGCCGTCAATTCGGGCTGCGCCAGATAACCCTGGGCGACGCCAGCGCCACCGATGTAGATTTCGCCAATGGCGCCGGTAGGTACTGGCTGCATGGTCTCATCAAGGAGATAGACCTGGACGTTAGCCAGGGGGCGGCCCAGCGCCGGATGGTCAGGGACATCGCGTACAACGCAGGCGGTAGCGTTGACAGTGGCTTCGGTGGGCCCGTAGACGTTCACGAACCGAAACTGTTCGCTGCCGGCAAGCTGCCCCCAGGTGTGATCGTCAATGGCTTCGCCCCCAATCAGGACGAGGGCGGGGGCTGTCTGCGTGAGCAAGCCGGCGGACAGAAGCTGCTTCAGCAGGGAAGGAGTGGTGTCCAGAACATCCAGTTGGTAGGTGTTAATGAGTTGGAGAAAACGGGGAGGATTGATGCGCGCTTCTTCAGGAACGATGCAGATGGTGTGACCGTTGGCAAGCTGCACCCACTGTTTGACGGAACCGTCAAAGACAAAGGGGGCGTTGAGGCTGACACGAAGGGGTCTGTCGCCTAAGAGCAGCGTGTATGGCTTGTAGATAGCTTCGTCGAGGGCGGCTGCCAGGTTTGCCAGGGAAGCGTGGCGGATCATGACGCCTTTGGGGTGACCAGTGGAGCCTGACGTGTAGAGGACGTAGGCTAAACTCTGCGGCGTGATGCGGGCTTCTGGGCTGGTTATGGGAAGTTGGGACAGTTTTTCCTGGTCAGCGTCCAGGGAGATGATGTGATAAGGTGCGGGCGTAGCGCCCGCCGCCGGCATGGCGCCCGCCAGCGCCGCCGCCAGTTCTGCTTGTGTGACAACGATCTCCGCCTGCGCCTGAGACAGGATAAAGGCCATGCGCTCCGAGGGATAAATGGGGTCCAGGGGCACAAATGCGCCGCCCGCTTTCAAAATCCCGACGATGCCAACCATCAGGTCCAGCGAGCGCAGCAGGCAAAGGCCGACAGTTGTCGGGCCGACAGTTGTCGGGCCGTCGCAACTGTCGGGGCGCACGCCCAGTGATTGCAGGTAGTGGGCTAATTGGTTGGCGCGAGCGTCCAGTTCGGCATATGTCAGGGTTTGCTCCAGATAGCGCACGGCGAGCGCGTCCGGCTGCTGCTGCACCTGACGGGCAAACAGATCGAGAAAGGTATTATTGGCACGGGGACGGGCTGTATCGTTGAACGCCACCACCAGCCGCTGTCGCTCGGCAGGGCTGAGCAGCGGCAGCCCGGAGACAGCGGCAGCCGGGTTGGCGGCAATGCCTTGCAGCAGAGTGGTCAACTGATCCGCCAGGAGCGTGGCATAGGCGGTATTGATGGTTTTGGGGTCAAGCCAGAGAGTGAATTGGAGTGTGTCGCCGCCGTGCAGCGGGCTGTGCTTTGGCTGGGCGATCAGTTTGAGCTGGAAGCGGCTGACCTGGCTGGCAAATGCGCGTGGGGTGAAGGTGATGCCGGCATGTGTTTCCACCGTGACGCCTTCTTCCCAGGCAAACTGATAGGGCAGCGGCGACAAGGCCAGCAAGAGCGGGTCAGCGTAATCCTGCCAGTCGAAAGCTTCGATGACGCGCTCATTGGTCAGAGCCAGCAGCCCGGCGAACGGCGTTTCCGGCGTCCAGGTGGCGGTTAAGGGCAGATAGCGCTCGAACAGCCCCAGCGCTTCGCCTAACCCCTCATAACTGCGACCATCGTAGGCTGTGCCCACGGCCATTTCCCATGCCCCACTTAACCGCGCCAGCAAAAGTTGCCAGGCAGTCAGGAGGACAATAGGGAGTAGCGTGTCCTGGTCAGCGGCGATTTGCTCCAATTGGCAGGTCAATTCGGCGGGAATGGTCCAGGTATGCGCCTGCGGCGCAAACGGGCTGGCAGCCACAGCCGCAGCCATAAAGGGCAGGCGATGCTGGGGGATGGTTTGTTTTTCCCAATAGGCGCGCCCGGCGGCGGTGTCATCCGAAGCCAGCAGGTCATTGAAAATGGCGGCAACGTCGGCGTATTGGAAGGCGGCGGCAGTGGGCGTCTGGCCATAGCGGCGGCGCTCGTAGTTGTGTCCCCAATAGGCGAGCAGGTTGCGCAGACTGGCGGTGTCCGCCAGAAGCGCCGGCAGCTTTAATACCAGCGCGTGTTCCTCCCTCCCCAGATAAAATAGCGTCGCTTGCAGCAGCGGCCCGGCAGCCCAATCCACTATCAAGGGCGCATCCAGACGGAGGCGGATCGCTTCCTCTTGCGCGGCTGCCGGCAAATCGGCGAGATCAACTTCCTGCCAGGCCGGGGAAGCTGCCATAGCCACTGATTGTAGCGGCTGCACCAGCCCAGGGGGCAAGGGGAAGGTGGTACGTAGGATCTCAAATTCAGCGACCAGGTCGGCCAGGGCCAGATGGAGCGCCTCTGCATCCAGCTTCCCGGTTAACGTCGCCATGCAGGCAGCTCCAAAACTCGATTCAGCTTCTTCCTGCTGCAGCCATAACTGCTTTTGCTGGGGCGAAAGACGGAACCCTTGTGTTGTTGGTGACAGCATAATTACCTCGTGTAGAGATGGCGCGCTGGTCGGCGCGGTATAGACCGGCGCAGAACCAGCAAGCGTCTGAATCAGGCGCTTGCCAGAGACAGCCGCAGGGGCCGCCTATTTGCGCTTCGTTGCCGGCACTGAAGATTTAAGTCGGGAGGAGCAGGCCCTTATTTCAGGCCTTGTCCTTTCAGGCAGCTATTAGAAACTGTCAGGCATCAGCCCATTTGTACGGTTCAGCCATCCCCACTACGATTTTGCGCGGCCCCACAAATGGACTGCGCCCATGGGCTGTGAGTACGTTGTCTAGCAGCAGGATATCGCCTTTTTGCCAGGGGAATGAAACCGTTTCTTCTTCGTATAAATGGCGCAGGGTATCCAGCACATCCGGTTCAATAGGCGAACCATCTCCGTAATACGTGTTATTGGGCAGTTCTTCCTCTTGGAAAACCTGAAATAGCATCTGCTGCACTTCAGGGCGCAAAGTGGAAACATGAAAAAACGTGGCGTGATTAAACCAGACCATGTCGCCCGTCTGTGGGTGGCGAATGATGGCGCGGCGTATCTGCTGCGTACGCAGCCGTTCCCCCTCACGCCATTCAAAGGTAATGTCGTTGGCCTGGCAGTACGTTTCCACGGCGGCTTTGTCGGTCGTCTGAAAGGCTTCTTGCCAGGAGAGCCCAAAGCCGCTGCCAAAGTTGCGCACGTACATATAACCTTTGTCCGCAAACTTCTGCCGGATATCTTGGGGAATGCGCTGATACATGT
>CAZDSN010000155.1:0-7934 GCA_964507675.1 uncultured Ardenticatenaceae bacterium
CGTGTGCGCGGGCGTTTACCAACCTGATCTGGCCTTGTTGGATGGCCGCGGCGCACGCCAGAATATCCTGGCTCCCGACGGTCACTGGATTGATAACCACCTCTTGCTGCCGCGCATTCGTGTGACTGCGCCCACCCCGCCCTGACTTCCTGTTATGCAGCCGCCCGCGCTGGATACGCCTGACCAATATCGCCAACGCTTCACCGACGTCGCCTATTGGACGCCCTACGTGCAGGCAGTCTGCCAGCGGCATTGCCTGTCCCCCTGTGCGCCTATTCGTACCGGGCTGCCCGGCACGTTCCCTGTCTTTATCGTAGCCGGGCGCTGGGTTGTCAAGTTCTTCGGCTTGCTTTTTGATGGTCAGACCGCCTACCATGTGGAAAGGGAAGCGACAAATCTGGCGGCGACTGTGCCTGAACTCCCCGTACTACCTATCCTCGGCGAAGGAACGCTGCTGCCAGATGGCGGCTGGCCCTACCTTATTTTCCCCTTTGTGCCGGGCGTCAGCGTGGGCGCAGTGATGGCTGAACTGCCCTGGCGCGAGAAATTGACCCTGGCAGCGCAGATAGGCCGCTGGCTGCGGCAGTTGCATTCTATACCCTTGACCAACACCGTTTACCTGCGACCATCCTGGAACGCCTATGCGTCCTTCCTGGCGCGCCAGCGGAAAACAGTCATGCCGCGGTTGGCTGCCTGGGGCAGTCTGCCGCCGCATTTGTTATCTCAGGTTCCTGATTATTTGCTGCCCCTGGCTGATCTGGTTGACCATCGTCGCTTACCTGCCCTCCTCCATGCTGACATGACGGCCGATCACGTGCTGGGTACGCTGCAAGATGGTTCCTGGAAAACGCGCGCCCTGATTGATTTTGGCGACGCCATGGCTGGCGATCCTGCCTATGAATTGATTCCCTTGCACCTCGACCTGTTTCGCCGCGACAGGCTGCTGCTGCGAGCCTACCTGGACGCGTACGGATTGGACGCCGCGGCGCAACAGGTACTCCCTCGCCGCGCCATGAGCCTGGCGCTGCTGCATAGGTTTGACGTCCTGAATGGCTGCTTCACCACAGCAGAGCTGGCAGCTACAGCCACACTGGCTGAACTGGCGGAGCGTCTGTGGCAGACCTGGTACTGATATCTTACGGTTATTTTGTGAACATCTCGTGATGGCGCGTCCATAACGCGCTAACAGCGTTTGACTTTGGCGTCAGTAAGGGTATACTAGCGTCCATGAGTGGGATAAAAGACATCCTCTTGGATAGATTATAGGCGAACGCACGCACTGACCGCGTGCGTTTTTTGTTTTCTCAACACTGGGGGCAAGTGATTTGCTCCCAACCCATACCTATGCAGAGGAGGCTAAGATATGGATTACGCTATGATTGGGAAGATCGAAAAAGCGAAAATGTATGCTGAGGAACGAGCTCAGCGTATCGCCTTTGAGTCTTTCCGGGTGCGGATTAACGGTGACAACGATTCGCACTATGTTGAATACAATAGCGGCAACTGGCAGTGTGACTGCGAGTTCTTTGCCTCGCGGGGGCATTGCAGCCACACAATGGCTATGGAGCGTGTGTTAGAGAATATGGTTGAGTTAGCGTTTTAGGACGCTGTAAGCCGCTTTGCTGCCATTTCTCTGACCTGGTGACTGCCTGAAGTAGCAGGTGAGCAGGGGAATGCGCCGGAAGGGTGGCTCACGACCACGGCGAGCCTGTCAAGACACGGTCTGCTAAAGCAGGTCTGCTAAAGCAGGTCTGCTAAAGCAGGTTCGCTTTCAGATAACGCCTTGCCTGGATGCCCGGCCTCACCGGGCATCCTTCGTTTATACCAGAGTAAAGGACGGCGACCTTTATGCAACGCATCAAAAAGCTGAGCGACCATGTCGGAGCGCGGGCGGACAAGTTTTACAAGACGACATTGTTCCAGGCTGATACGCTGCTGCTTGGTCTAAACTGCCTGGAACCTGGCCAGGTGCAACCCCCTCATGACCATGCGGGTCAGGACAAGTTTTATTATGTGGTGTCGGGCAGCGGGGAGTTTTGGTTAGGGGCGGAAAGGGTAACCGGGACAGCGGGGGATGTCGTATGGGCGGCGGCAGGTCTGGTGCATGGCGTCGAAAACAAAAGTACAGAACGATTGGTTCTGCTGGTGGGCATTGCGCCCGCGCCGTAAAAGAGAGTGGCTATGAGGCGCAGTGTGACTATCGGCGGCGTGGAATTTAATCTGCGGCTGACTTTTCTCATTATTTTTAGCACGATTGTGCCGATGGTGGATTATTACAGCCATCGTCTCACGGGTACGAAAGCGTACGACCGGTTCCTCCTCTACTTTGTCCTCTCCATGCTGGTCATTGTGCTGTTATTCCGCGAATCCCCGCGTAGTTATGGCTGGCGGCTGGGCAACTGGCGCCGGGGGGTGTTGTATACGGCGGTGGGGTGTGCCGGCATGGCCATCATCCTGTGGTTTGTGGCCCGCGGGGCGGGCATGCAGAATTATTACGAAGCCAAAGCGCCCCAAGACGTGTGGCGGTTGATCACCCTGACGGGTATTGACCTGTTTGGCTGGGAGTTTATCTGGCGCGGCCTGATGTTGTTTGCCCTGGCCCGTTATTTTGGGCCGGGCCCGGCCATCTGGCTGCAGGCAGTTCCCTTCGCCATGATGCACCTGGGCAAGCCTGAAATCGAGACGTTGAGCACCATTTTCGGCGGGGCTGCCTTTGGTTATGTCGCCTGGCGGTCACAATCCTTTTTATACCCCTTTTTTATTCATTGGTTCATCTCCACTTTTACCCAACTCATTGCCATTGGCAGGTTATAGCGTTACCATGACGCGAAATACGCTCCAGGAATCGTGCCATTTGTGGCAGGTTTGGGCTCTGCGAAATCGGGTTGCACAAACAAAATCCCAAGTACCCTGTAGATAGTTACTGGTGATCATTCTCAAGCTATGTCTGACATCATTACCCTGACATTAACCAGTATGGCGCATGGCGGGACGGCGTTGGGCCGCGAGACGGGCGGGTCAGCGCGCGGCAGCCGGGTCATTTTTGTGCCATATGCCTTGCCTGACGAAGAAGTAGAAGTGGAAATCGTGGCAGCCAAAGAGCGATATGCGCAGGCGCGTTTGCAGCGGGTGTTGCGCCCGTCGCCCGATCGCGTGACGCCGCCATGCCCGCATTTTGGCGTATGCAGCGGCTGCCATTTCCAGCACATTGAATATGGCCGGCAGTTGGCGTTGAAGGAACAGATTGTGCATGACCAGTTAGCGCGTATTGGCGGGTTAGTCTCCCCGCCCGTGCAGCCTGTTATGCCTAATCCTGAGCCATACGGATACCGCATTGACCTGACGTTGAGTCCGACGCCGGACGGGGGCGTTGGGTTGTGGTCAGCCAGCCAACGCCAGGTTATTCCTATCGAGACCTGCCTGATTGCGCGGCCTGAACTGCGCCAACTCCTACAAGATGTGGATATTGCTTTGCCCAATTTACGCAAAGTGACACTGCGCGTGGGAGATGATCTGTCGCTGTTGGCGGCGTTAGAAATAGAAGAGGCAGAACCCCCGGAAATTGACGTGGATTTTCCTGTGTCGGTGGCTTTGGTGCTGCCGGATGGCACGGCAGCCAACCTGATTGGCGACAATTATCTGGTACAGGCTGTGCGCGGGCGGGATTTTCGGGTGAGCGCAGGCGTCTTTTTCTATCCCAGCCCACCGGCTACAGAAAAACTGGTGGAGACGGTGTTATCTCTGGCAGGTCTCTCTGGTCAGGAAACAGTGTTAGAACTATACAGCGGCGTGGGCACGCTGACGGCGTTCCTGGCTGCCGCCGCTGCGGAGGTGATCGCTGTCGAAGCCAACGAGGACGCGGTGGCGGATATGGCGGTCAATCTGGAAGATGTGGACAATGTAACGGTGTATGAAGGGGTGGTGGAGGAGATATTGCCGTTGTTAGCCGCGCAGCCCGATGTGGTCGTGGTAGATCCGCCAGAGGGGGGAATGCCGGCATCCGTCCTGCAACCCCTGATCCAATTAGCCCCTACCCGCCTGATCTACGTCAGCGGCGACGTAGCCACCCTGGCCCGCGACGCCCGCTACCTGATCCGCGCCGGCTACCGTCTGGTGCAGGTCCAGCCCATTGACATGGAACCGCAAACCTATCGCATCCTCACTGTTTCTCTCTGGCAGCGATAGAAAAGACCCCTAGCCGAACCCCCGCGCCTGCCAGGCAGCGTAGAGGGCAATGGAACCAGAGGCGGCGGCATTGAGCGACTCCACCTGTCCACGCATGGGCAGTTGCAGGATAAAGTCGCACTTTTCGCGCACCAGGCGGCGCACCCCTTCCCCTTCGTGCCCCACCACCAGCGCCAGCGACATGTTCAAGTCAAGATTTCCCAGCAGTTGAGCGTCTGCGCCCGTATCTAATCCCACCATCCATACATTACGCTGCTGTAACCACTGGATAGCCTGTACCAGATTGGTTTCCTGCGCGATGAGCAAATGCTCCGTCGCGCCGGCAGCAAAGGCCACCACGTGTGGCGTGATGTCGGGCGCGCGCCGTTCTTGCATGATCACGCCATGCACACCGCACGCTTCTGCCGTGCGCAGCAGCATCCCGATGTTTTGCGGTCCCTGTACCAGGTCCAGGATCAACAGGAAGGGGCGTTCGCCCCGCTGCACTGCCAGGTCCAGCATCTCTTCCAGGCTGGCGTAGGGAAACGGTTCCGCTTCCAGCACCACGCCCTGGTGGCTGTTATCGCCGGCTAAGCGTGTTAATTCCTGTTTGTCCGCGTAGCGCACGGGGATGCCGCGTTGGTGAGCAGCCGCTTCCAGGGGAGCTGTTTGGGCTTTCGCCTCTCCTTTTTTCAGCCACAATTGGCGCAGTTGCCGCCGTTTACCCCGCAGAGCTTCCCACACAACGTTCCGGCGGAAAAGATATTCGGGCATAGCGAGAATTGTTTGTCAAGACCTGTTATCTGTTGCCTGTTGGTTACGCGAGTTTCCAGGTGGAGCCGTCGGCGCGGTCTTCGACGATGACGCCCAACGCTTTCAGGGAGTCGCGGATTTCGTCGGCGGTGGCCCAGTCGCGGCGGGCGCGGGCTTCGGTGCGCAACTGCAGCAGCAGTTGAATCAGACCGGCTTCCCGTTCGGCGTTGGTGTTGGCCGAATCGGCTTCGTCGGGGATGATGCCCAGCACCTGCCCGCCCAGTTCGCGGTAGAGATCGTCCAGAGCAGTGAGGGAGGCCAGGGTTTGGGGCGTGCCGGCATTCAGCAAAATGTTCACCTGCCGCGTATACTCTTGCAGCAGCGCCAGCGCCGCCGGCGCATTGAAGTCGTCATCCATCTTTTCGATAAACGCTTCTCTCGTGCCTGCTACCAATGACGCCACCTCGACCGCTGCTGCGCCGGCGCCGGCCGCGTCAGCGGACGCCGCCCGTATCTGCTGCCGCAGCAAAGAAACCGCCCCCCACAGCCGCTGCCATCCTTTGAAAGCCGCATCCACAGCGTCGTCCGAAAAATCAATCGGGTTGCTGTAATGACCCGAAAGGACAAAAGTCCGAATGGCTTCTGGCCGCCACCGTTTCAGGGCGTCGTTAATCGTCAGGGTATTGCCCAGGCTCTTACTCATCTTCACGCCTTCCAGCGTCAGGGAGCCTGTCAGCAGCCAGTAGCGGGCAAAAGGCGCTTCGTTAGCGGCTTCGCTTTGGGCAATCTCACACTCGTTGTGCGGGAAAATATTGTCAATGCCGCCGCCGTGTATGTCAAAGGTAGCGCCCAAATACTTGCTGGCCATTGCCGAGCATTCGATGTGCCAGCCCGGAAAACCTTCACCCCAGGGGCTGTTCCAGCGCAGCAGATGTTCCGGCTCTGCCTTCTTCCACAGCGCGAAATCTGCCGGATGCCGTTTCTCATCCAGTACCGTTACCCGCGCTCCTTCCGCTAACTCTTCCACAATGCGCCCGCTCAGTTTGCCATAGGCGGCAGATCGAGAAACGTCGAAGTAGACAGAACCGTTGGCTTCGTAGGCGTAGCCGCTGGCGATCAACTGCTGGATCATTTCGATCTGTTCGGGTACGTGAGCGCTGGCGCGGGGGCTGATGTCGGGACGTTTCACGCCCAGAGCGTCCATGTTGTCGAAATAAATCTTGGTGTAAGTTTCCACGATCTGCATCGGCTTAACAGACGCCTGCCGCGCTTTTTTCAGGATGCGATCTTCCCCGGTGTCTAGCAAATGCCCCACATCCGTGATGTTTTGCACGTACAACACATCATAACCACGGTAACGTAAATAGCGGTTGGCTACATCAAAACTGATATAGGTTTTGGCGTGGCCGATGTGCGGGTAATCCTGCACCGTTGGGCCGCAGACGTACATATTGACTTTGCCGGCATAAAGAGGCACAAACTCTTCTTTTTGGCGTGTCAGGACATTGTAAACTCGTAAGGACATGGACTGCTTTCTCCGCAGGTATTTGGTGACGACGATTCTAGTAACGAGGAGAGACTCCTTGCCCCTTTATTTTACAAGGTTTGGGAACATAACCCAAGTCTGGCTCAAGACCTGTCTGATGTGGGGATCAACTCGGCCGCGCGAAGATCATGCGCCCGGCGGACGTTTGCAGCGTTTTGGTCACCACGACATCTACGATCTGGTTGACCCGTGTCTGCCCATCTTCTACCACCACCATAGTGCCGTCATCCATGTACCCCACGCCTTGACCAATTTCCCGCCCTTCCTGGATGATTTTCACCGCCAGTTCCTCGCCCGGCAGGTAAATGGTCTTGATGGCATTGGCCAGGTCGTTAATGTTCAACACTGCCACGCCCTGCAGTTCAGCAACCCGGTTCAAGTTATAATCGTTGGTCATGATGGGACAGTGCAAATGACGCGCCAGCGCCACCAGTTTGCTGTCCACCTCGCGCACCTCACTCACGTCCATGTCCGTGATGCGCACCGGAATAGGCGATTCCTTCTGCAAAATGTTGAGTAGTTCCAGGCCGCGCCGTCCGCGATTGCGCCGGATGGGGTCGGGGCTGTCGGCGATGCTTTGTAGCTCTTGCAGCACAAAGCCAGGCGCCAGCATGGCATCGCGGATAAAGCCCGTCTTGCTGATGTCCGTGATGCGCCCATCAATGATGACGCTGGTATCCAACAAAATGACGTGACCGTTCTCTTCTTTTTGCGCTTCACCGTTATCGCGGCTGCCCATCAGCGGGCGAAAGTCGCGGAAAAAGATGGACAGGTCATGCTGCCGCGTGACCATCACGGCCACGCTGAGGTAGCAAAAAAGGACGGCGGCTCCCAGGGGCGCAAGCTGGTTGAAGGGCGCGGGTAGAGCGCGCAAGGGAATGGACAGCAGCGCCGCCGCCGCCAGCCCGGTGAAAAGCCCCACCATAATGGCTGCCAGTCGCTCTGGCGGCATACTGACCAGCCGTTCGCGGATGCGGCGGATAGGGCGCGTGGTCACGGCTGGCGTCAGGATTAAGCCAGCCAGGATGCCCAGAAGACTGAAAACAAGCGCGTAAACATCCGTGGGCGCTCCGAATAACTGCGCCAGTTCGCGGCCCAGCAACGCAGCCCCAAACGCAGCCAGCACAGCACCAAACAGACGGGCAACAAAATCACTGCTGAAAAATGGCATAATTTATTATCGCACAAAAAAAGGTGAACATACAATGCTGCATGTTCACCCCTGTACCACAGGCGCTGTGGCTGCCGGCAGTTGGGCTTGTAGAACTGAAAATAATGACAGGTTACGCAGATTGGTTTTGTGGGCGGTTTGGGCATGGCTCCACTGTCCACTGACCACTCGCCACTCACCACTGTTTTCAAAGGAGACGCCACGGGCCGCGGCGCGCCATCACGGATGAAAATTTCATCACAGATTTCACAGATTGCGCAGATTTACTTTGTGGGCGGGTCATCCACTGACCACTCACCA
>CAZDSN010000156.1:0-7907 GCA_964507675.1 uncultured Ardenticatenaceae bacterium
ACAAGTGACCGGGTTCCGTGAAAAACGGAAGTTATTCTTAGACGGTCACTTAGTCGAGGCCAACGATCCGTCGCAGCACGTAGTCAAACACCCCCCCTGGCAAGAGCCGCATCAGCCAGATGCCCAACCTGACGTCCATCCCCACCAGATAATGTGTGCGCGGATGGGGCGCAGTTAACGCTTTATAGATGACGGCAGCTACAGACGTGGGCGGCAGCCCCTGTCCTGCCTCGTCAGCGCTTTTGACCTGGTCCAACACGACGCCGTAATACGCCTCATATTGGGGGGGGATGCCGGCGCGATGGGTGGCCACGCGCTGGCTGTTCTTTTGCCAGATGGGAGTGTTCACCTGACCGGGGTCAATAATGGATACTTTGACGCCCCATCTGGCGACTTCCCGTCTCAGGGCGTCGTTCATGGCGTGGAGGGCGAATTTGGACATGGCATAAGGAGCCACCATGGGCATGGCGAAGCGTCCGTTAACGGAGCCGATGTTTACTACCCGCCCTCTGGCCTGGCGCACCAGGGGCATAAATGCCTGGGTGACGGCGACAGTGCCCAGGACGTTGACTTCAAAGAGCTGGCGCAAATTGTCCAGGGGCATAAATTCGACGGGCCCGCCGAGGAAGATGCCGGCATTGTTCACCAACCCATCCAGCCCCCTCTCTCCTACAGCCTGACCAACCGTTTGCGCCGCCGCCGTAATCTGCCCCTCATCCGTCACGTCTAGAAACAGAGGCGTCAACCGCGCCGAAGCCTGCGAGCGCAGATGATCCGCGTCTGGCTGCTGGCGAATGCCGGCAAAAACCCGCCACCCCCGCTCATCCAGATACAATGCCGCCGCCTGCCCAATCCCCGAAGAAGCCCCTGTTACCAAAACGCTCTTTGCATCCATACCACAATCCCCGAAACTGGCGAAATCCTGACCCCCAAAGTAAATGTGATGGGCATCAGGAAATCTGTTATAATGCCCACGCTGCCAGACAAACCTACCAATACCTGGAAATTTGAGGCAAATAATGGGCAATCCACTCCCTCTCCAGTATATCATGAAGGTTATAGAATCTCCGGACATTCTCGTGCACGGCATGAGACACGTTGTGCGCCGCCGCTTGCTCGGTCCCCTCGACTATCGCCGCGCCGATGGCCTGAGCCGCCCGCCCGCCCAGGTTGGCCTCAAACTCGTCAACGCCTGTAACCTGCGCTGCAAGATGTGTTCCCAATGGGGCGAGACAGGGTACAACTTCATTCGCCCTGCCGCCGAACTGCGTGAACTCGTCCCTCTGGTTGCCTATCAGAAACTCATTGACGACATCGCCGGTTACAAACCGTGGATGTACGTCTGGGGCGGCGAGCCATTTCTCTATCGGGAGATTATGCCCCTCATCGCTTACATGAAAGAAAGGGGGCTGTTGGTCTCCATTACTACCAATGGCACAAAGCTGGCTCCTCACGCCAAAGAGCTGGTCACCCTGAGTACTGATATTCTTCTCTTCTCCATTGACGGTCCCAAAGATACTCACGACAACATTCGCGGCTACAAAGGCGCCTTCGACCTGACCGTCTCTGCCCTCAGGGAAATTCAGGCAGAGAAGAAACGGCAGCGCAAAGCCAAGCCCTATATCGTCATGGTCTCCGTGGTCACTTCCAACAACCAGAGCAACCTGGAAGAGCTGTACGAACTCGCCGAAGAAATTGGTATTGACATGATGATGACTTACTACGCCTGGTTCCAGACCGAAGAAAGTGGGGCGCACTATACCCAAATCCTGGAAGAGAAGATGGGCATCACCCCCTGGTCATGGCGCGGCTATCTATGGAACGTGAACGAGATTGACCCGCAGGCAGTGGTCGAGACAGTGCAGCGTCTCAAATCGCGCCGCTGGAGTTTCCCCTACGCCTTTTTCCCCGAACTAAAGCCAGAAGAGGTTGCCCCTTACTATCGCCAACACAGCCATACTTTTGGCCATACAAAATGTGTCGCCCCCTGGACATTGTGCGGCGTCATGCCCAACGGAGATGTCGTCACCTGCCGCGATTACCCCGACGTGGTGCTGGGCAACATCCAACGCGAAAGTTTACTAGACATCTGGAACAGCCAGCAGGCGCGCACTTTCCGCCAACTGCTGCAAGGCGAAGGACTGCTGCCCATCTGCTCCCGTTGTGAAGGTCTAATGGACATTTGAACAGAGGTTAACAGAGAACAGAAAACGTGCATATACCCAATAATGGGAAACAGAGGATAGAGAGGTGACCTGTGGGCAATAAACTTCCCATTCATTATGTCATGAAGTTGATGAACTCGCCAGATATACTTGCCAGGGGAGTGCGCCAGGTAGTGCGTAAACGCACCGCCGAACTTTTCGACTACCGCCGCGCCGATGGATTCAGCAAACCCCCAGCCCAACTGGGTTTCAAACTGGTCAACGCCTGTAATCTCCGCTGCAAAATGTGCGGGCAGTGGGGCGAAACCGGTTATAACTTTGCCCGCCCGGCAGCAGAACTGAAAGAGATTGTACCGCTGGAAACATACCAACAACTGCTGGACGAAGTAGCCGCCTTCAAACCCTGGATTTTTGTCTGGGGAGGCGAACCTTTCCTTTACCCTGACATCATGCCTCTGCTGGCGTACATGAAGCAAAAGGACCTGACCATCTCTATATCCACCAACGGCACCAAGATGGACAAACACATCGAAAAGCTGGTGGAAATCGGCGCCGACTTCCTGCTGATCTCGATTGACGGCCCGCAAGACACCCATGACGACATTCGCGGTTACAAAGGGGCGTTTGAGATCACCGCCAGAGCGATGAAGGCCATTCAGGCAGAAAAGAAACGACAGGGTAAAACCAAGCCATACATTTTTGTGGTCTCTGTCATCACCGCCAACAACCAGCATAATCTGGTAGAACTATATGAGGTGGCTGAAGAGTTGGACGCGGACCTGATGATGATGTTTTACTCCTGGTTCCAGACCCGCGAAAGTGGGCAGCGACAGACGGCTTTGCTGGAGGAGCGGCTGGGTATCACCCCCTGGTCATGGACAGGTTGGCTGTGGAACGTTAATGAGATCGATCCGCAGATGGTGGCACGCAGCGTGGCTGAAGTCAACGCACACAAATGGAACTTCCCCTATACCTTTTACCCAAACTTGAAACTGGAAGATATTCCCGCCTACTACCGTGACCATTCGCAGACGTTCGGCTACGACAAATGCGTGGCCCCCTGGCTGCTGGGGGAGATTATGCCTAACGGGGACGTGGTTACCTGCCGCGACTATCCCGATGTGGTGCTGGGCAATATTCGCCAGCAGAGTCTGCTGGACATCTGGAACAACGAGCGCGCCCGCTCTTTTCGCCAACTGTTGCAAGAAGGGCTGATGCCCATCTGCGCCCGCTGCGAAGGTATGATGGGTCCCTGAGGTGGGACAATTTGCCAAATTGTTCTACTAGAGTTGTTCGTCGCGGATGAAGCCTACCTGATTGAGAGCCAGACGGCGCTGCAATTGGCGCAGCAGGCATTGCAGTTCCAGCCGCGCGCCAACATCTAAGCCCATCCCGCCGGTCGCTTCTAACTGCGCTAACGGCGTTGCTGCCGGCATTTTATCTCCCGCCGCCACTCTATCATAGATTTGCTGCACAACCGTGCGCATCTCGCCGGTCCCCTGCCCCAGTTCCTTTTCCAGCCGGGCGCGAATGCCCGCCCCTGTTAAATCTAACAACGCTGCATCGGGCGAGTATGCGGCGATATTGGAGGGTTCTGAGGAATTGCCGGCAGCATCCACCCCCTCCACCCAATACAAATACCGCTTATCTTTTTCTGCCGATTCATCCACGTAATACCACGTCTGCGCCGTTCCCACCAGGCTATACTTACCTGGAATCCACAACTGCTTCGGCGCTGATGGCAAATACAGATTGGGCATTAGCTTTACCAGCCCCCGCGTCATTCTTAACAGCTGCCGCAGCAGCCGGTTGGTACGGATGCGCCGCCGTTCGTCGCGGACCTCAGCCCGATACACGCGATAGGCGACCGTTCCCGCCGCGGGCGTCCAGGAAACGACCATTTTCCCATTCAGGTGGGCCACAGCCAGTTCTTGCGCCGGCGCGGGCTTGTTTTCATCCAGCTCCCGCGCCGCGCCGCGCCAGATTTGGAGCCCATACCAGGCATTCACCGTGCCTACGTACAGCCCATAGGGCGTCGTCGCAAACGAACGCAGCCCTTCGTTAAACGGCTGCCCGAACCCGTTGGTGGTCACGGGTGTGAAGTGCCAGCCGTCATCCGTCGTATACAGATCGAAACCATACTGGTGATCCAATATGGCGGCGGCTTCCACCGAGTGACGGAAATAGGCGCTCATGTTCCAGGTGCCAATGTACAGGCGCTCCTCATGCACATACATGCGCCAGATATGGGCGTTAAGCCAGTTGCTAAAACCCGCGTCCAATGAACTGAGCGGCGCTTTCCACCCATCCGGCGTCTGCCGCGCCGCGCCCACCACCAGGTCCCAGGTGTCGTCGGGATTGACGCGAATAATCTCTGCAGGACGGTCTGTGCCCACGTACAGCCGGTTGCCGAAGACGCACATGCTGATGACGCTCATGCTGGGCTCGGGATGGTACGCTCCTGCTGTGATGACGGGAATAAGCTGGCAGTATGGACTGCCGCCGCCTTTTGTCTTGTAGACGGCGTAGCCTTTGTCGGTGTAGCGCAACCCCAGATATAGGTAGTCGCCAAACACGGCCATGTCGAACAGGCGCACCCCAGGCGGCGTGATCTGGCGGAACGCATCATTGCCCGCCTGGGGATTAGCCGATTCCAATAAAACCCCTTCGCCGCGTACCGAGCCGGCCTGCACGTACAGCCGTCCCTGGTAAATAAGGGGTGTGCGGAAGCTGCAAACCTCAATGTCGCCTAGAAACGTGCCGGCATCTTGCGGCACAGGCGTAAACGTTTCCCCATCCGTCGAGCGCAAAATTTGCGGCGGCGGCACCGGCCGGAACATAAAACGGGTATTTACCCCTGTGACATACAGAGCCTCTGTGCCATCCGCCTCCGTGAAAATCGTCATGCCCCGAAAGCCAATTGCCTGCGGCAAGAACTTGCCGCGATGGTATGGATTCGGTACAGTTAACGGCGATTGGTAAACTCTTTCCCAGGCGTCGGTTTCAGGCGCCCAACGCCATATTTCTGCTTGCAGAGGCATATCGCTAAAATCAGGCGCGCATTCCACGTCCGGGTCCCGCGGTGGGTAGCGCACCAGCAGCGGGAAATGATAATTTAGCCCCGCCTGTTCCACACAGTAAAAGGCGCGGTTTGTCGTAGCATATAATTTACCTTTCCACCAGAGCAAGGACCAGGCCCAACTATTGTGCCGGTCGCCAAAACCATCCAGGATGATTGGTTCGAACTGCAGTTGCCTTTTCGGGTCTCTCTGACTCATCCGCTACTCCCGCTAGATTTAGCGTGACTGGTCAACTGGTGGTATTAATTCGCTGGTCTTGCTGCCAGGCTGGCGGCCCGTTGCCGAAGCCAGTTTCCTTCTGCGCACGATACAAATGAGCGCTGACCAGCGCTCATTTTTCTCAATAATATCCGCTTGAATCTGCGGAATCTGCGTCCCATTATTCTTTTTCCGACGGACTGCTGGAAATTCGGTTTTCCTCCCAAACCTGATTTCTGCAGCCAGGGAAGCATAGCAGATAGTTTTTGCCAGACAACTCGGTGATAGATGCTGCCGGATGCGCCTGGAGGGACGACGCGTTCCATCGTGACAATGCCATGGCCAAAATATTGTTCGTAACCCTTCCTTTTCCCGGATGTGTTCATCCAAACCTATCCGTAGCCCTCGCCCTGGCGCAGCGCGGCCACGAGGTCGCCTTTTTTACGGGCAAAGCCATGTGCCCGCGCATCACAGAGGCGGGTGTCGTCTGTTTCCCCTATCCCGAACAACTGGAAGCAGTCTACCGGCGGTTGATTGCTTCCCCCACGGAAGGCGTTGGCGCCACCTGGTCACAGCGTAGACAACTGCGCTCCAGCCTGCGCGCCTTCTTCTCCGATGTCGTTCCCCTCCAATACCACGGCCTGGAAGATGTCCTGGACAAATGGCCGGCGAACCTGATCGTTTGCGATCCTGCCATCTGGGTCCCCTTCCTCGTTCTGGCCCACACGCGCAAGATTCCTGTAGTCATTCTCTCTTACCTTCTGGGCAACAGTCTGGCTGGCCCAGATGCCGTGCAGTTGGGCATGGGCTTGACCCCTCCCCGCAGTTGGTGGCAGCACGCTTACAACCGCCTGGCCGCGCAGATCATGGAATGGTATATGACGGAAGTGCGCCGTCCGGCCAATGAGTTTCGGCAGCAGTTTGGCCTGCCGGCAGTCAAAGGTCCCATCATCCAGCTAGGCGAGAAGCTCCCCCTCTTCATGATTACGAGCTGCCCCGAACTGGACTTCGACCGGCAGGATTTCCCCGGCAACACCCAATACGTTGGTCCCTTGATGTGGTATCCGCAACAGCCTCCTTCCACCTGGCTGGCTGAGCTACCCCGCGATTTGCCCTGGGTGCACGCCACCGAGGGCACCATTCATTACCACGAATCCGTTGTCCTGAAAGCGACAGCCGAAGCCCTGGCTGACCAGCCCGCCACTGTGATTTTGACCACAGGCGGCAACCGGGAGCCGGCAGAGGCAGGCTTGACGGGTCTGGCAGCCAACGTCAAAGTGGTGCGCTGGATTAACCACAACGAACTGCTGCCCAAAATTGACCTCCTGGTTTGCACGGGCGGCTCTGGCGTCATGTTAGCCGCTCTGTATCACGGCGTGCCCATCATTGCTGTACCCACCGAATGGGACCACGCCGACAACACCGAGCGCATGGCGTACACAGGCGCGGGCATTTCCCTGTCGCCCAAACAATGCCAGCCGTCGCGGCTGCGGGAACTAATTTTCGACATGTTGGCTACCCCCAGCTACCGCGAAAACGCCCGCCGCATTGGTCAGAGTCTCCGCCGCATGGGCGGTCCTGACCGCGCCGCCGCCCTCATCGAAGGCGTACTTTAAACAGATGCTTTCCTGGATTGTGCAAGCTCCCTTCACCTTACTTTATAATTTTTTTAGGAGGCTGGATCATGTCCACAAACAAACCATTACTCTCTCTAGAAGACGCGCTGCAGTTGAGCAGAAAAGATAACATCCATTACCACCGGGAACACTGCAACCCCCGCCTGGCAAACCTGCTGGAGATCGTGGAAGCGGACAGCCCCTTTGTGCGCGCCGAAGGCAATTACTTTTGGGATGCCGACGGTATTCAGTACATAGACTTTATGAGCGGTTTTGGCGCTGCCAGCCTGGGGCATAATCCCCCCGCCCTGTTAGCGGCTATGGAACGGGTAGCTGATATGCCCAACCTGGTGGAAGGGCTGGCGTTGCTGGTGGGGGCGCTGTCGCACAATCTGGCGCAGTTGGCCCCAGGCGTGCTGAAACGCGCCTATTTTGCCAACTCTGGCGCAGAAGTGGTGGATGCGGCCATCAAAGTGTGCCGCGCCGCTACCGGACGAGTCAAAATTGTCACCTGCCAGGGCAGTTTCCATGGTCGTACCGTGGGCGCGCTGTCCCTGATGGATAATAAAGCCTACCATGATCCGTTTACGCCGCTGCTGGAAGACGTGGTGTTTGTGCCTTTTGGCGATGTGACTGCCTTGGAGAAGGCGCTGCGGCGCAGCAAGGCGGCCGGCTTTATCCTGGAACCCGTGCAAGGCGAAGGCGGCTTTGTGCCGGCGCCGCCTGGCTACTTGAGCGTGGCGCGCGAACTGTGTACGCGCTATGGCACGCTGCTGATTGCCGACGAGATTCAGTGTGGTTTATGCCGCACGGGTGAGATGTTTGCTGTCAACGCTGAAAGCGTCGCT
>CAZDSN010000157.1:0-7886 GCA_964507675.1 uncultured Ardenticatenaceae bacterium
ATCTCCAAAATGTATCGTCTACAGCCAGCGATGCTGCTGGCAAGGTCAGGATCGGGAAGGTTTTTGCTTTCTGTGACAATGTTTAGTTGCCGGCATCGTGCGCCAGGGGGAGCAGGAGGTGGGGCTGCAGCTCAATCGTCATCTTTTCGCCAGGGGCAGGTAGCTGGCGCGCTGAGTCAAACTCTAGCAGCAGGCGTTCCGCGCCCACCTGCACGGCAGCCAGTTGAAAACGCCCGCGAAAGGAAACGTCCAGTAATTCAACCTCTAAAACGTTCGCACCCGCCGCGCCTGCCTGGGCTGCTTCTGGCCTTATCAGCAGGGTAACAGGCGTCCCTGTTTCCCGATCTATACTGGCTACGCGAAAAATGCCGATGGCGGTGCGCAGCAATGGCGGCGTACGGGAAACAACCTGACCAGCCAGCAGGTTTTGCATCCCTAAAAAACGAGCCACAAAGGTCGTTCGCGGCGTATGGTAGAGGCTTTGCGGCGTTCCTTGCTGCTCCACCCGCCCGGCATTCAACAGCGTCACTTTGTCCGCCAGGGCGAACGCTTCCGCCTGATCGTGGGTGACGTAAATGGCGGTGATGCCGGCATCATACCCCATCGCCTGCCCCGCCTGGCGCAATATGGAGCGCAGTTCCCCCACCAGGCGCTCCCGCAGCGCCCGATCCAACGCCCCCAGCGGCTCATCCAAAAGCAGCAAACGAGGCGCTGGGGCCAGCGACCGCGCCAGCGCCACCCGCTGCTGCTCACCGCCGGACAACTCATGTACGGCGCGCCCGCCAAAGCCGGCCAGGCCCACCCATTCCAGCGCCGCCTGTACCCGATCCCGCGCGCGCGCTGCTTCCCAGCCGGCCATGCGCAAGCCAAAAGCCACATTGTCGGCCACATTCTTGTGCGGAAACAGGGCGTAATCCTGGAAAACAAAGCCAAACCCGCGCCGAAAAGGAGGAACGCCAGCCAGGTCGCCGCCGTCTAACAATACTCGTCCGGCTTCCGGCTTTTCCAAACCGGCCACAATCCGCAGCAGCGTCGTCTTGCCGCAGCCGCTGGGTCCTAACAACACGGTGATTGTGCCGGCAGCCACCGTAAACGACACGTCGTGCAGCACAACCTGCCCCTCGAAAGCTTTCGTGACGCGCTCAATCGTCAACATACAAACAACCGCTAAAATTCGCCCACATCGGCATAGCGAAAACGCTCAATGGCCACAAAGCCAGCAGTGCAGACAAGCATCAGCACCGTGCTCATGGCCAACGCCTGGCCAAAGTTCAACGTCCCTGGCTGGCTCAGATATCGCTCAATGGCAATCGGCAGCGTCAGATAACCACTGTTGGGACGCACAATAAAGCTAGTCGCGCCAAACTCGCCCATGCTGATGGTAAAGGCAAAAACAGCGCCAACCAACAGCGCCCGCCCCACCAGTGGCAAATCAATCTCCCGCCATACGCGCGCTGGCGGCGCGCCCATGACGGCGGCGGCTTCGCGCAAACTTGGGCGGATGCCTTGCAGCACGGGCAGCAGCGAACGCACCACAAACGGGAAGGCCACTAACACATGGGCAATCAGCACCAACAACGGAGACGTGCGCAGCGCCCGATAAGAAACAACGTAGCTAAATCCCAGAGTGACGGCGGAAGCGCCTAAAGGAAGCATGAAAACAGGTTCCAACCAGCCGCGCCAGCGAGAAGGGCGGGCTAACAGGGTGGCGCTGAGGAGGCCAACTGCGCCCGCCACGGCCACCGTCAACAAAGCATATCCCAACGAATTGCGCACAGCCAGCAGCGGTGGAATAAAGGTGATACTGCCGCGGCGGGACACAGGCAGCGCCTGATAATAGGCCAGCGTCACCTGCCCCGTCTGATCGGTCAGCGAACGCCACACCAGAGTCAGCAGCGGTAGTACCAGGAAGGCAGCCAGCCCCAGGGCCATCGCGCCCACTAACAACCGCTGCCGCGCCGTTTGCGGGCGGCGGGCAGTGGTCTGTTGCGGCCGGAAATCTAGAGCCACGGCTGCCTGTCGCTGCCAGCGACCATAGACAGCCATCAACCCAAACGTAAACAGAATTTGCAGCAACGATAGCAGGGCGGCCACGTCCGGCTGTAAATAGTTCACGTACTGCCGGTAAATCTCTGTTTCAATAGTGCTGTAACGCGGCCCGCCCAGGATCAAAATGACGCCAAAGCTGGTAAAGGTAAACAAATAAATCAGTAGGGAAGCGCTGATCAACGGTGGGCGCAACAGCGGCAGCGTTACTTCCCAAAACGTGCGCTGCGGCGACGCCCCCAGCATCTGCGCTGCCTCCGCCAGGCGAGGATTCAGGTTCGACCAAAAGCCTCCCACCAGACGCACCACCACCGTTACGTTGTAGAAAACATGCGCCAACAAAATGATGGTTAATGTTTGCTCCAGGCGCAGCGGCGGTTGCTCTAACGACAGCACCGCCATCAGCGTCCGGTTCAACGGACCGTTTGTGCCCAACAAGGCGCGGAAGGCAGCGGCGACCACGACCGTGGGCATGACAAAGGGAATGGTTGCCGCCGCGCGCAGCCAGCTTTTGCCGCGAAAGGTGTAGCGGGCAAACAAATAAGCAGCGGGCAGCCCCACCAAAAGCGTGAGCAACGTGGACAGCCCCGCCTGCCAGATGGTGAACCAGATAGTGCGCCAGAAATAAGCGCGAGACAGCACCGTCTGTACCGCTGCCCACGTCAGACTGAGGCGGAAAATGTTGACCAGGGGGTAAAAGAAGAAAATGCCCAGAAACAGCAGCGGCAGGCTGTATAGCGCCAGCCTGCGCCAGGGCGGGGTATGGATCATGGGTAACTTGCCGCCAGGACGTCTTCGCATGAACAATCCGCTAGATGGGAAGTTGCCGGGTCAGGGTTGTTACATGTCAACCGGAACATCATTTTACCCAATGTACTGGCTGAAGCAAAAGCGCCGCTACCTGACGGTAGTGGCGCTTTTACAGTGACCTGGACTCTCCTGGAACATCCAGGTCTGGACATATGGACAAGGCAAAGGGACGCTGCCGCGCCGCCTGATCTACTGTACTACCTCATTTCTTTCGCCGCAAACGGCCGGCCAGGCCATCAAACAAACTGTAAACCACAGGCACCACAAGGAGCGTCAGGGCGGTGCTGACAAACAGCCCCCCCATGACGGCCCGCGCTAACTCAGAGGCGATGATGGCGCCCGCTTCGCTGCTGGCTGCTAACGGAATCAGGGCCAGAATAGCCGACAGCGCCGTCATCCAGATAGGTCGCAATCGGGTGCGTCCCCCTTCCACCAGGGCATCGTAGGCGCTCAGCCCGCGCTGCCGCAGTTGCTGCACCAGTTGCATCAACACAATACCATTGGTGACCACTATGCCGACGAGCATCATCAAGCCAATCATAGCCGAGATGCCCAGAACGCTGTTGGTGATAAACAGGGCAATGGAGGCCCCCACCAGGGCAAAAGGCAGACTGAACAGGATAGTGAATGGATGCACCAGACTGCGGAAGGTCAGGGCCATGATCAGGTATACCAGTAAAATCGAGTAACCGATGGCGACCACCATGCTTTGGAAACCTTCGATCTGCTGCTGCGAGTCAAACCCTTCGCTGACCTGGACGCCGGCTGGCAAGCCCAGGTCAATAATGGCCTGTTTGCCGGCATTGGTGACGCCAATCGTGTTATCCGTCTCCAGTTCACCACTAAAAGTGACAGCCGGCTGACCGTCAATCCGAATAATGGTTCCAGACCCCGTCGCCGCCTCGTCTACGTTGCTGCTGATGTTAGCAATGTCCGGCACGCCGTTGCCATCCAGGTCTACCGAGGCCAGGGCGGCTTCCACTGGACCAGCCAGGGTTTGCAGTTCAGCAGCAGAAGCGCCCGTCAAGATCAGGGTAAAACCGCCAAAACCAGTTTGGGAAGCGGCGGAGATAGTCACGTTGTCCACGCCAAAAGCGGCCTCGGCCCGCTGCCGGATGTCGTTGGTCAATTCGTTAATCTGTTCTTGATCGGTCACGCTAATAGTGATAACCGCGCTGCTCTCGCGCACGCCGCCGCCGCCAAAGGCCGCCTCAAAACCACCGCTGCTGCCGACTTCGGTCTGCACGGTGTGAATAGCCGGCATATCCCGTATCTCCGTTTCAAACTGGCGCACCAGTTCATCCGTCTCCGCCAGGCGCGTGCCGGCAGGCAAGCTGACGGTAACGTTCACCGTGGGTTCGCCAATGGAAGGGATAAAACTGAGCGGCAGCCGGCTGAGCAGACCCAGGCTGCCCAGGAAGATGAGGGTAGCCATGAGCATAGTTAGCCAGCGATGGCGCAAGACCCAAACCAGTGTGGGGGTGTACCAGCGCTGCATCCCTGTTTCCCGCTCTTCGGGAATGTTTTTGCGGCGGATAAGGAGGTAGGTTAATGCCGGCACGACCGTAATTGAAACCACGAAACTGGCGACCAGGGCATACGTCACCGTCAAGCCAAAAGGCAGGAAGAAAGAACCAATCAAGCCGCCAATCAAGCCCAACGGCAAGAAAACGGCCACCGTCGTCGCCGTGGCGGAGAAGATAGCAATAGCCACTTCCTTCGTCCCTTCCAGGACAGCATGTCGCGGATCGTCGCCGCGCTGAATAAAGCGATATGTATTCTCCAGAACGACAATAGAGTCATCCACCACCCGGCCAATGGCTACCGTCAGACCACTTAAGGTCATAATGTTTAAGGTTACGCTGGTGGGAAACAGGCGAGAGATGAAGGTCAAGACGGGATTGTTAGTGGATTCCACCAGCCCTTGCAGCCAGACGCCCAGGGTAGGCGGGATCACGCGCATCAGCAGCAGCGCGCTGAAAATGGACAGCGGAATAGAGACCGCCGTCACCAACGTGGCCCGCCAGCTCAGGCGGTATTTGCCGCCCACATGCCCGCTTAAGAAGAGCAGAATCACAATAATGGCGAAAATGCCGCCCAGCACCCCTTCGCGGGAAACGCCGGCGATAGAATCCTCAATAAAGGTAGCCTGCTCAAATACCAGACTGGTCTGAATGTTAGGGTTAGCAGCTTTGTACGCCTCCAACTGGTCAAAAATGCGGTGTGCCACTTCCACCGTGTTGGCATCGCCGTCTTTGTAAAGACTGAGAATGACCGCGGGATTGCCATCGGTGCGCGTAATGCTGGCTTCAGGGATGAATACTTCAATCTGCCCTCCAGCAATGCCGCGCAGCCGTTCCGCCAGGTCAGGCGCAAAAGCATCCGGGTAACTGTCTAACAGGTAAGTCAGACTGTCAGGCGACATCATCTCCAACACGTTGGGCAGCAGGTTCGCGGCAAAATCTTCTTCATTTTCGGCCAGATACGTCACCACGTCTAGCGTTAGCGCGCCAATCCAATCGGCCGCATTTTCCACCTGTGGCGATTCAGGGAAGAAGTTGATGAAGTTCGCCGCCCCAGGCACGAATGGGTTATTCAGAATGTCTGCCGCTGTCTGGAAAGCCGAGGGGGAACCATCAGGGGCTGGCTCAATCCAGATGCCGCTCAACGCCGGCGCGCCCGCCGCTGCCGCTTCTCTGGCCTCCGCTTCGGCGGCAGCCAGTTGGCCGGCGCCCCCAAATTCCGCCGCCAGCGTGTCCAGTTCAGCGCGCAAAGCGGCATCCAGCGTGTCCAGGTAAGCGGACGGCAGCAGCGCAATGACTTCTGGTTGTAATAAACGCACGTTATCCGGCGTCAGCAGGGACAATGCCTGCACCGCCTGCGGTCCCAAGCCGGCAAACAGGCGCATGAAATCGGGCGTAATGTCCTGGGCATATTCCAGTTCTACGCCCGCGGCGCGCGCGCCCTGAATCAGCAAGTCGGGCAGGCGGCCTGGGTCAACCGTAGGCGCAGGTTCTGGCGTGGGCGTTGGCTCCGTTTCAGCCACGGCCTGGGCGGCCTGGAACTGCGCGGCGCGAATGGCCACGATGTCCAGCGTTGCCTGCGTGCCGGCATCGAGCGTCGCCACAAAATCGGCCGGCAGCTCTGCCAGTGTCGCCGCTGGAAAGCCTAACACAATGTCGTCGGTCAGAGTTTCGAGCAGTTCAGGCGTGCTGCCGGCAATCAAACCAATGGCTTCAGGAGGAATTTGCAGCGTATTGGTAACCGTCAGCCCGGCATATTCCGCCGCCGCTATCCAGGCGGTAGGCAGTTCTGCCAGTGGAGGATTGTCGCCGCTCCCCGCCGCTTGAATTGCCGCCAACTGCTGTTGCAGCAGCGGGTCTATCTCTTGCGCCACTGGCAGGGCCACGGCCAGCGCGGCCGGGTCAAGCGCCCGCCACATTTCCGGCTGCAAATCCGCCAGCAACTGCGGCGCAAAGCTGACAACTGTCTGCATGGCCGCGGCGTCCACATCTGCGGTGGTGGAGATGACCTGTCCGGCGGCAGCGGCAGTGGTAACCCAGGATTCCGGCAAAGCCACTGGCGCTACCCGCGCCTCTGCTGGCTCAGCCGGGGCCGCCGCCTGCGCCTGGAATTGGGCAGCGCGCACGGCTATCACAGCCAGGGTTTGCTGCATGTCGGCATCAAGGGTCTCCACGTAAGATGCCGGCAGCGCCGCCTGCACCTCTGGGCTTAACCCTAAGATAATCTCCGGCGTCAACGTTTGCAACAGTTGCGGGGCAAAATTTGCCAGCAACTGCATGGCCGCGGCGTCAATTTGGGTGGTATTGGTTATGACAAAGCCCGCTATGGCGGCAGTCTGGGTCAGATCATCAGGCAGCGCCACGGGCGCAGGGCCTTCGCCAACGGCAGTCGCCTGGATAGCCGTTAACTGCTGCAGCAGCAGGGGGTCCAGGTCACCAGCTACTTCGGGCAGGGCAATGGCGGCGACGGCCGGGTCCAGCGCCCGCCACTGTTCGGGCTGCAAATCGGACAGAAGTTGCGGGGCAAATCCAACGATGCCTTGCATCACCACAGCGTCTACATCCAGCGTGGTAGAAATAGTCTGCCCGGCGGCAGCGGCGGCAGCTATCCAGCTTTCGGGCAGCGAGACTGGCTCTACGTCTGGCGCGGCAGCGGCGGGCTGGCTGGCAGCGGCTTCGTCCAGAGCCAACTGACCAGCGCCGCCATAGTCAGCAGCAATAACGTCTAATTCAGCGCGGAGATCGGCGTCCAGGGTGTCCAGGAATTCAACAGGGAGGAGAGCCAGGGATTCTGCCGGCATCAAGCGCAGATTATCTGGCGTCAGCAAAGCCAACGCCTGCGCGGCCTGGGGTCCAAAGGCAGCTAACTGGCGGATGAAGTCAGGCGTCAGGTCCTGGGCAAATTCCAAATCCAGACCCATTGCCTGCGCTCCCTGGATCAACACGTCTGGTAAGCGGGCAGGGTCAGGCGTGGCCGTTGGCGCGGCGGTTGGTTCAGCCGTGAGCGTAGGTTCGGGAACCAATTCGGTTGGCTCTGGCGAGGCCGCCACCGCCATTTCTGCCGGCAGTTCCTGCCCGCCACTAACAGTCACCCGGCTCACCTGCGCCAGACCTTCCATTTGCGGAACCAGATCATCTTGCACCAGGCTTTTCAATTCTGGCAGCGGCAAATCAGAGGAGGAAATGCTGGCAATGACTACCGGTAAATCACTCAAGCTAAAGTTCAATACCTGTGGCCGGTCCATGCCGGCAGGATAGGCAACCCCATCCAGCGCTTCATTAACGTCGGCCAGCACCCGATCCTGGTTCAGCCCAAATTCATTGCGCACAATGATGATGCCCAACGACTGGCTGGTGGTAGATTCCACGTTGACTACGCCAGGCACATCGGCCAATTTTTCCTCCAGCGGGATGGTCACCGCTTCCAGGAAAGCGTCAGCGTCCGCCGCGTCAGCCCATTGAGCCAGTACGATCGTTTGTGGAAATTCAATACGCGGCAGCAGCTCC
>CAZDSN010000158.1:0-7847 GCA_964507675.1 uncultured Ardenticatenaceae bacterium
AGCGATTCCGTCGTCTGTGGAGCGAAGTACGACGGAATCCGTCGCAGCGGCCTGATGTCGTATTGGTCTTCATCTCCCAGAAAGTTGACGCTGAAGCGGCATAAACCGGCCGGGCCGCCTTTAACCGCCGCCGGCAAAAAGACAGCCTGGGGCGTGGCGGAATAGGCGCGCGGCTGCTGCCAGAGGACAACCAGGGAAGTCAGCAGCAGAAAGGCAGCCAGCAGCATCGGTTTGTCAATCCGGCTAAACCAGGTTTGAACTTTCCATTTCACGGGCTAACCTCCACGTAAAGGGGCGCACCACCCACAGACAACCGGATGTGCCCATCCAGCAGGCCATCATCACTGTCCTGGACGGTTGAAGTCTCTCCATAGGTGGTGCGAATGGTGGCTTGCGCTGCCGGCAAGCGCAACGTCTTTACTTGATTGGTATTGATAGGATTCAGCCAGACGACGTACAGGGTATGCCCATCCCGGTTAAATTGATGCGCCTCCAACTCTGGCGCGCCTGTCTCGCCGCTGGAGAGCGTCCGTTCATAGGCAGCCTGCCCCAATTCCGCCACCATGGTGGCGTAAGCGGTAAAAGCAGGCTTGCTCTGGCCATAGTAATCCAGCAGACCGGTTTCAAATGGATAAGGAAAGCCCACGTCGGAAAAAGTCCACCAGATCATCATATCCAGACCAGCCGCCAGGCTTTGCGCCCCCAACTGCACCACATAATGGGACTGTGTTTGCTCCGTTGTGTCCGGCCATCCTGGCGTGGCGTTGCTGTGCCAGCCCGTTTCCGTCACCACCAGGGGCTTATTCACCTGGCATTGGGCGGTCACCAGGGCGCGGATAGCTTCCGCTTTTTGCTGCAAGCCTGGCCCATGCGGGGCCCACAGGCCAGCATAGGCGGGATAGGCGTGGAAATTCATCACGTCGAAGTAGGGGCAGCCGCCGTTACTCAGGACGTCGCCCAGAAAATGGGAGACGAAAGGGCCACCGTCTTCTTCAAACCAATCATAAGCAATGCCGCCAAAAACAAGCTGGGCGGCAGGGTTGGCGTCTTTGACGGCAGTGTAGGCAACTTGCAGCAGTATGGCGTAGTCGTCGCCGTAGTTTCCCCAACGCACATCGCCGGGGATATTGCCGGCATCTGGCTCGTTGTACAACTCCCAATAAGTGACAACAGGCGAACCCGGCGCATCGCTATACCCATCGCCGTCATACCGTTCCACCAGCGCCCCCATAAATTCGGCAAATTTATTGGTAGAGACGAGATCAATACGACCGCTGGGATACGTGGCGGCCCAACTGGGGTTGCCGGCAATGGTGGCAATGATAGAAAACCCTTCGCTGGCCGCGCGCATGGCGTTATTGACGGTTGACCAATTGTATGTTGCCGGAGTCCTGTCCGTCGGCTCTACCGCACTCCAATCAATAGGCATCCGGATCCAGGTTGTGCCCGTTTGCAGCAGTTGGGGGTGAAATGGCTGGGCCGATCCCGTTGCTCCGTACATCTGTACGCCAAAAATTGTCGGCGGCACGTAGCCACGAAACTGGTTGCTCATGGTGGGGAGATAGATAGCTGTGGCGGTGGCTGGCGCAGCCGTAACCCGCCAGGAAACCCCCAGCGAGAGCAGTAAAAAAGAGAATAACAAAACAAGGGGAAATCTTTTCATTCAATCCTTTCTCTGTGAATAGCCCGCCAATTTAGAAGTTCAACTTCTGTAGAGAAGTTGAACTTCCTGGCGAACCTCTTATCAATTGCCTGTGAAGACAGGAGAAAACATGACAACGGGCAGATCATAATAAGGCGCGCGCCAGGCGGCAATGGCATTGGCCTGGCTTTCGGCAATCCAGGCCGTTCCATCGGCGTCTACGTCAATGCCTATGGGTTGGCTAAACAGCGTCGGCAGCGTCTGTCGCCAGAAACGGGTCACGTAACCGGTGTTTCCGTCCACGATAAGCTGCCCAACGCGGTTGGTATTTTGCTCCGTAAACCAGACCTGACGATTGTCGCCAACGCCCCGATAGGCGATACCTGCCAGGATGACGTTGTTGCTGTTGATCTCATACCAACGCCAGAAGGTCAACGTACCTGGGGCATACCGGCCAATGCGCCGGTTCCCATTATCCGTTATCCAGGGGTTATTCCCTTCCAAAGCCACCTGTGTGGGCTGGCTGCCAGAGCCAGGAAAGAGAGGAATTATTTCATTGTTAGCCGGGGCAAAATTGTATATCTCGCCGCGGCCAGGAGCCGTCACCCAGATGCTGCTGTCGTTGTAGACAGCCACGTCTGAAAGCTGGGCGTTGGTCAACCTGTCGTGGCTGAACTCGGTTATTTCGCCCGTTGCCGGGTCCAGACGGCCAATAGTGTCCCCGGTTTCGGTGACAAACCAGACGTCTCCGGCGCCGGAAACGTCAATACCTGTGGGGTGACTGTCCGGCGTGGGCAAGGGGTATTCCGTGATGGTTCCAGTGACCACATCCAGCCGGGCCACCTGGTTAGCATGATACTCCGTAAACCACAGTTCCCCGTCACGATAGACCAGATCATACGGCTGGCTGTCTGGAGTAGGCGTGTTATAGCGGGTAAAGGTGTAGTTCCCGGCCTGCGGCACTTGCAACAAGCCAATGGCGCTGGCGCCCGACATAGTGAACCAGACCGTGCCCGGGGCAATGGCTTGCACGCGCCACGGTCGGCTGTTGGCATAAGGAATGGGGTATTCAGTCAAGAGAAGGCCCGAATCGGGGGCCAAATCGGGTTGCTGGGGCTCCGCCGCTTTCAAAGTAAGGACCCAGGCAGTCGCCAATACAAAAGTTAAGGCCAACCCAATCAACGGTTTCTTGATGTTTAATCCCATAATTTTTGTTCAATGCCTCCAGAGTCTGGTTTCCTCCCAGCCTGATCTCCCAACTTTTTATGACTGGCGGCAGCGCATCCTACCTCATCCTATCCTATCAAAAGCAACAACTCCAGTCCACTATGGAAGTATAGCAAACAGGGTTTTTCAGTGTATCGCATTAAGCGCAATCAGGAAATCGTAGTTACAAAATGGTCTACTGAACAACCCTGGTGTAGCAAAGCATAATTCTATAAGCCTGACGTGAAGCAAATGTAAGTGTTTGCTATAAAAACAGCCTGGATTGGCGGGCAACTCTGTCTGAAACCGTGATGGGCGTCATCCCTACCTGCGGCAGGAAGACGCCCATTTGGGCGGTATTTTTTGCCTGTTTTGTTGGTCAGGCATCTCCACGAGTGTCGTTTACGGTGACGCTGCCAATTGGCAGACTACCTATGGCAGGCTGGAACGCACGGCAATGGGCAAGAATAGCTGCTGCGGCTGTATAATGACAAAACCCGTGCCGGTGTTGTCCGCTTCGCTGCTCTCGGTCACCTGGTTTAGCGCGTCAATCTTGTACCAGTAGCGGTGTGCGCCAGGAGTGGCATCGCTCCAGGGGATGCTGGCAAGCTGGGGGCGGCGGGCGCAACCGGAAATAGCCGGAATGACGGCGCTGCCAATGGGTGAGGTCAGCTTCGAGTCGGCGTAAAAGGTAACGGTGAAATCAGTGTCTGCCAGATCGAGGTTGCCATTGTTGCGCAGCAGGACACCAATCTCCTGGACAGCGCTGCCGGTGGGGGAGGTGACGACACGGTTGCTGGTTTGTGCCGGCACAAGATTGACGTAACGAGGAATAGCAGCCACCGCCTCGCTAAACCTCTCGCCCACGGTCGTCATCCGCTGTGTTTGGGCATCTATCAGCCGGTTGGAACTGCCGGGAACGCCTTCATCCATAGCAAACCAAAGCCATTGTTGGATCAACCGGTTTCCGTCTAAAGGATAGCCCAGTTCCGGGTCGGTGGCTGTCTCCAAATATTGAAAGGTAGCCTCCATAAACTGAGAAACGCGCTCAGGCGTGAAGCATTCCCCGTTTTCATCCTTCAAGAAACATTGGCTGGGGTCATTCGGATTGTCAATCTCATAAGGATAAAGCGTGGAAAACTCTGACAACACTAACGGCTTATACTGCTGGCTGTGTTCCTTCATCCAGGTGCGCATCCACAACACCTGCTGCGCAAAAATATTCATGTCATCATGCTCGGCATAGCAGTAAACATCATCGCGCGGACATTTGTCCGGCGTGCCGGTATCGTTTTCTAGAATCGCCAGGCCGGGGTCGGTGCCCAAAGCCACAGCGGCCCGCGACCCGCTGCCATCAACCTTCATCTCGGGCAAAATGTAGAGATGCATATTCCACACGTCAACGGGCATTGTGGTGCCGTAGGTGTTTAAATACGTTTCCCAGATGATGTCCAGATATTGCATCCGTCCAGGGGTGACCTGCACCAGGCCGGCAATGCCTACCTGGGCGGTGGGGTCGCGCTGCTTGATGAAGTGGTAAATGTCGTGGTAAATGCGGGCGTAGGCGTCAGGCATAGTATCATCCTGCCAGTAGACGCGGTCTGGTTCGTTCCCCACAAACCACAACGCCCCTGGCCGGCTATCCACCAGCGCCCCCAAACCGTCGTCCGTCAGCGGCGGTGCGACGCTGACGGTGGGCAGGCGATAACCATTTGCGTCCCGATCCTGCTTGATGCGCACCACGGGCACATACTCAACGTTCCAATGCGCCCGCGGGGAGCGGGTGTTAAAGGTCAGATACCAGCCGGCGTGGAATTCGCTCAGCGGCTTGACATGCAACTGCGTCCAGGCGGCAATCCCATAGCGGCAGTTGAAGCCGGTGTCGTGCGGGGCGGGGTAATCAGTGAATTTGTAAAAGGAGAGGGGCAGGTAGGCGTAGTTCGCCGTTTCGGTGAGCACAACCGCGCTGGTCATAGCCGTTGTGTCGCCCGACCCGGCTTCGTCCAGCGTCTCTGCTGCTGCGGGGGGATGGTGGTCGGGCTGTAACTGCGCCGACGGCATGGCCGGCAGTTCACCGGCTTCGGCTGCCGGCACAGGAGGCAGGTTGGAGCGACCGCGCGCCCACGCCGCTGCCGTAATCAGAGCCAGGCCAGTAACAAAAACAACAAAAAGAAGGACAGGTATATTTTTCATGAGGCAATTTCTTCAATAATAAGCAGGCACAATAACGGCCAGGATCAACCAGCCATTACTGACCAGCAAAACGCCAGCCAGCAGCCAGGGCAACCAATGCTGCCAGCGCGGCCAGGATGCGGTGTAGGAGGAGACACCCACGGCGGCCAGGGCAGTTAATGCCGGCACAGCCGCCATGATCAAACGGAATTGCGGTTGAAACCTGTTGAGATTAATGCGCCCGTAAACAGCCGCCAAACCAACCAACCACAATATCACCACAACTACCCGCCACCGCCGCGCTGGCGTGGCCGCCGCGCGCCGCAAAAAATGCAGACCTGACAGGCCAGCACCAGCTATGATACCCCACCATAGGACAGCCTGCCATTGGGGGGCCGGTAAATTCATCCAACCAAAACGGGCCCAACCGGAACTCATCGTCCACACCAACACCCGTCCCCAATAGGCGAGCGTTTGCGAGGCCCCGGTTACCGGGCCAAAGGAGAGTTCGCTCAGACGCAGGTGGCCGCGCAGGGTGGGCTGCTGCCACAGCAGCGCGGCCAAAGCCAGGAATAAACCGAACATGATCAGACCGGGCCAGAGGTAAGCGCGCGCCTGGGAGCGGTACAGGATCAGGCTCTCTATCAGGAATGCCACCAGCAGCACGCCGACCATAAACACCATCGTTATTTTGGTCAAAATGGCCAGGCACGCCAGCCAGCCTAACCAACCATACCGCCCGGGCCGGCCCGCATCCAATAGCAAGACAAGGGCCACAGCGCCCAAAGTCGTGGCCAGCATGTCATTACTGATAGCCTGGCTCATGAATAAAAATTGGGGCCAACCCGCTGTCAACAGCAGCGCCAGCCAGCGCGCCGTCCCTTTGTCTGGCCGGAAGGAATGCGCCACGCGGCCCGCGACCCATACTGTCGCCAGCCCCAACAACACCCCCACCAGCCGCATTAGCGTTATGGCCGCGGCTTCGTCCAGATACCAGGCGGCGTTGCCGGCATGTTCAAACATCGGCGCCGCCGTTGCCCCATTCCAATCAGGATGGCTGGGCGGCAGGGGCGGCAGCGGGGTCTGGCCCTGTACCAACCTTTGCAGCCCGCCGGCCAATAAATAGTAAAGCGGCATGTGATAGCACATCCGCCCCGACAGAATCGCTTCCCGCGACCACCATGCCCCGGCCGGCGGCGGTTCTATTTGCGGCAGTTGCCCCAGCACGGCCACCTGTCCAATGCACTGCAAGTGGCCTGGCTCGTCGGGCGACTCTCCCAACGGCACGGCGAACAGGTAGCCGGTGGCCAGGAGCAGGTAGAAGAGGATGGGCAGCCACAAGGGAAGGGAACCTGGTTGGCGCGGCGGGGATGGGTCCAGGTGGCGGCTTTCGACGAGCAGCGCCTGGTTCATGCCGCCGGCTCCCAATCCCAGTGGGCGGGCAGGTCTACCAGCCCCGGCTGTTTTTCTGCGCCGCCGGCCACGACGCGAAAGGTATATGCTTCTTCGTGGTAATCGAAGGCGCGGGGCAGTTGGGTATCATGAATGGCTGCGGTGAGGCGGTAAGATGCCGGCAGCAGCGGCAGCAGCTCTAACGAATACCGCACCACTCCGGCTCCCTGCACCACGCCCATTTTCACCCCCGCCAGCCGCGTGTTTGGCCCCATGATATGCGTGCCATCCTGGTGAAAGAGAGCCAGACCAAACTCCGGATCGCGCACCGCTTCATGGGCCACGTAATGGATTTCCACGCCAAAAGGCTGCCCGGTCTGAAATTCGTGACACGTTTTGCCGGCCCCATCCATAAACCGCACCCCCGTAATTTCCACCTCGCCTGTGCCCCAGCGGCGAAACGGCGTCTCCGCCGCGCCCGCCAACCCACCAGGCTTTACCTCAAAATGATCCAGATACGCCGCCAGCACGCTGCTGGCCGGCCCCTGCGCCCGCATCTGCCCGTGATCCATCCAAATAGCGTGCGTGCACAGGTTGCGGATCGTCTGCAGTTGGTGACTGACCATCACAATCGTCACACCGTGCCGCTGCATGTCGCGGATACGGTCCAGGCATTTCGTCTGAAAGGCATAATCCCCCACCGCCAGAATTTCATCTACGATCAAGATGTCCGGGTCTACGTGCACGGCCACGCTAAACCCCAGCCGCATATACATACCCGAAGAGTAATGCTTCACGGGCATGTCAATGAACTCCGCCAGTTCCGAAAAAGCCACAATCGAGTCGAAGCGGCCGTCCAATTCCCGTTTGCTCAGGCCCAGCACGGAACCGTTCAGGTAAATATTCTCCCGCCCGCTCAGGTCGGGGTGGAAGCCTGCGCCTAACTCCAAGAGGGCGCTGATACGCCCGTGAACGGTGACTACGCCCGCGCTGGGGCGTAAAATGCGCGCCGCCAGCTTCAGCACCGTACTTTTACCGCTGCCGTTGCGCCCCACAATGCCCAGGCTCTGCCCGCGCAGCACATCAAAACTAACGTCCCGCACCGCCCACAGCGGCTGCTGCGGCTGCCGCCGCTGAAACGCAGCCACAAACGCTTCCAGAATCGTTTGCGGCTTGTCCGCCGTAAACAGGAAGCGTTTGTGTACGTTATCAAAACGAATGGCTGGCGTTTCACTCATGCGCGCATTTCTCCACAGCCACAGCTTTATGGGCCACAGCAGCGCACGATTCTAGCGTAAAAAACCAGCCCCACCAACCCCTGCCCAGGGGACAAACGTCCCCCTCCTTCGAAAATAGGTTTCACGCGGAGACGCGGAGGGCGCGGAGAAAAATGGCGCAAACTAACAGTTTGCGCTACAAATTTTCATCCATCGTG
>CAZDSN010000159.1:0-7843 GCA_964507675.1 uncultured Ardenticatenaceae bacterium
TTATGGCTCAACCTTACAAGTTCCTGACGAGTGACGCTGCGTTAGCCGCCGCATTGATTGGCTGCCAAAATGGATCAGCGCCTGGCATTGACATCGGACGAGTGTTGACTGTCAAATCGTAATGTATCCCAGGATGAAATAATCTTGATGGCGAGGTTTCATTTCGTGACGAAGAACATAATACGCGTGAATGGTTGAATACCGCCCCAGTCGCCCTGTGCGCCTTTTTTGGTGGCTTCCACAAAATAGTCGCCCGGTTCATCAAAAGCACGACTGCTACGATATTGGTAAGTTTCGCCCGGCTTCAACGATAGTCGGTAGTGGCTTTCGAACGACTTATCTGGCCCAGCCCAGCCGGTTGCCTGTGCGCCTGGCCCACGTGCACCGGCTGCAAGTTCGGGAATGAATATAGGGGCCACATCATTGTTGCGGATTGTGAATGTGGCCGTGACCAAGTCTCCTCGTCTGATCGAGTCGCCGCTATGGACCATGCGGCCCTCCGTTTGAACAACCAGGTAATTCCCATCAGCATCTGCGATCAGCTTTGTCAGCCCACTTTTGAGCGGCGGCCGGAAAAAGAGTTGGCTGGCAATCCAGATAAGGATGACCAGGACGACTGGAACACCTAGCCAAATATGAATGTGCAAGGTTTTGATAATGGCGATGATGCCAGGCTGACCAGGCCCATCTGACGTGAAGCGGCGGACGAACGAAAAAGCGGCCCCGCTTTTTGGTTTGTCTTCTGCACGTATGAACCTGGCATCGCTAAGCACTGGCAAGTTCGATGGTCCCACCGAGCTTTCAAGAGAAGCGATCTTTTCGATCCAATCAGGGCGCGCCCGCTCCGCCGCGTCGTGCAGGGTGCTCTGTTCCTCGGGTGTGGTTGCCAGGTATTTGATCATCTGATCCACCAACTCCTGCGAGGGCGTGTAGCGATCCTGCTCAACTTTGCGGATGGTCTCAATAGAATAACCAAGCGTCATAGCCAGGCTTTGTTGAGTCAACTGACGTTTGACTCGTAGTTGCTTGACCAGGCCGCCGAAGGTAGTTGTGTCAGGCGCGTACGGCAGGGACATAACCGACAAACCTTTCCGCCGGGTGTGGACGACCCGGTCTGCGCGGGCGATTGACGACCATGCAATGGTAGATTTAGGTGGTAACCACTAGTATACCAGTGGTATTGTATCGCGTTGGCGCTTGCTTTTCAAATCTGTCGGCGCGAGACTTTTTATTGGCGGTACAAAAAGATGAAAGACTTTTGCATGAAACTGACGGACTCATGAAAGACTTTTTCTGGTATTATTATCGTGAACAGGCTGGACAAGCGACAGCCAAACTCCCCGACTTCACAACTCGTTGATCAATCAACCGAAAGGCGGTGCTACCGACTTTTTTGATCACTCGTCGAAATCAGACATGGAGAATTCGATGAACCTACTCGATCTGTTCCTTCTCATTTGGCTGGCGCAGTATATCATTCGGGGTTTCCTCGGTGGCCTCGTACGCATGGCACTCGAACTGGTTGGCCTTCTGGCGGCGTTGTATGTGGCCGGGGTTTTCTACGATCAACTGGCCAACCTGATCACCCCAATTTTACTCGGTTCACGCAACTGGGCTGTGTTCATCAGCTTCCTGGTTATCTATCTAATGGTGTATGAGTTGTTTGCGTATGCCATTCACTGGCTCGATCAAACACGCGGGAGCCGCCAGGGATTACCCTTGGCCCAGGGGGTTCGGTCGGCCGCCGGCGGGTTGGTCGAACGCATCGGCGGTGGTATTGTTGGACTGGCGAAAGGCAACCTGGTGATCGGGGTTGTGCTGGCAGTTTTGGAGCGTTTTCCCTTGTTTGGCTGGCTTCATGACCAGATCCAAACGTCAGTCGTGGCGCCGCAACTGATGGCATTTGTGTTTCGCCTGCTGCGATATCTCCCTTCAGAACTTCATCCGCTGGTGTTCTGGCATGGCATTTTGGTTGCATAATCGGAGATTTTCCTATTTTTTCTTTAATGAAAGGAGTCAGGCTATGGCTGAAAACACGGACACATTGACGGTCGAAGCACGTCGCATCATTCTTGATGCCGAGGTCGCCAAGCAGGTAACCCTGGGCTGGCGTGTTACGAGTCGCACAGATACAACGGCCCAACTGGTGAAGGACAAGGGGCCAGATGGTTGCATCACTATTTTCTTGTTATTATTCTTCATCGTGCCTGGAATTCTGTACATGATCTTGTACAAGGGTTCTGAAAACCTCTACCTGGAAGTAGATGAACAAGGCAACATCAAGCGTACCGGTCAGGGTTGACCCGGTTTGAGCTCTACAACAACCCCAATTCATTGCGAAAGGAAAGGGGCATACGATGGTAACGCAAAAAGACCCGAACACGGCCATGATCATCGAAATCCTGGCCGGTTACTTTGGTTTCCTGGGCATTGGTTATCTCTATGTGGGAAAGACGACGGCTGGCCTTGTGCGCCTGATCGGCTGGTGGGTTATTCTGGTCGTCCTGATCTTAGGCGGCGCGTTTGGTCCCCTGCTAGCCGTGTTCGGCTCCTCCATGGATGACCCCAATGCTGGCATTACGGCTGGCATCATGAGCCTTTGCATCTTCGGCATTCTGGCGATTGTTGTTTTGGCCGTGCCGATCATTTCTGGAGTGATGCTCAAGCGCAGCCTGCGTTGAGGGGCGTCACCCACGGTAGGGTGACGACTGGCATTTGCGGTCGTCACCCCCAATGTGCAAATTGAGAAAGGATGTTTTGCCATGGTTACATCACGTTCAAATAGGGGTATTTACATTCTTTTGGGCATCGCCCTGGTTGCTGTGATGCTAGTCGCCGCCGTCGCTGTTCTGGCGACACGCTCGCCGAGTGTTTTGCCAGACGCGGCAAAACTGGTCAATGCTGAACAGCTCAAAGCGAACGTTTCCCGGGCTTTTCAAGGCAATATTCCGCTTGCCGCCAATAGTAGTAGCAGTAACGCGCAAACCTGTGAATGTGTTGGCTATGTTGTCAACACGCTGTTTGGCGGCCCACGCTCCGGCAACTGGTCGACAGCCGAGAGCATGGCCGACAGTCGCTATTGGAGCCAAGATGATGTGGTCAAGACAGATGGTAAGCGCACTCGCAGTCAGACGGCCGCCCGAGATGACGTTATCATCATGCAGCACGACGCGGTGGTTTATGCCTATAACATGCGCACGAACGATTTTGACAAACTGACCTCAATCGGTTGTAGCAGCGCTGGTTGCGCCGGGCACATTGGCCTTGTCAGGGAGGCCGAATACTACAATGACGCGAGGGGTTGGCTCATCCTGATGCGCAGTGCCAATTGGAGCAACAAAGATTGGGCCATAAGTTCCGTGAGGAATGACCCATGTTCGAATGTTGTAGACGCGTATGTTTTTATTCCAAACGGCGACAAGGTGAGTTTTTGGCGGCGATCTCGGTAGAGATTGCATGCTCGACTTGCAATGGGGAGGAAAAAGGGCTGGTCAGCGATCAAGCCCCGTATTTTTGCAATCCACTGCTACTTGCTGACCGTGTCGGACACAGCTATAGTTAGTCAGATAAAGATTCGGGCCGCGAGAGGGTCGGCCAATTGGACAAAATAGGCGAGAGACACCATCCTATCGGGTGAAAACCAAAGCGCTCGAAAGGAGGCATCTCTCATGCAGTATAGAATACGTCTGACCAAGCAATCGCGCCAATCGCTGGTTGAGGAACTAAAAGGGGCGTATCAGGCGGCGCATCTGCGACTGATCAAGCGTATTCATGCCCTGCTGCACATTGTTGACGGCCAGTCTGTGAGCGAAGTGAGCCAGTGGCTGCACTTAGGCGAACAGACGATTCGTGATTATCTGCGGGCCTTCCTTGTTCATGGCATTGCAAGCCTGGATTACCGTCGGCCGCCGGGGCGGCCGGCACGACTGACCAAAACGCAACGAAAGGAGTTAGCCGAAATTATCGCCGCTGGTCCCGAAGCAGCGGGCTACACAGCGGGCTGTTGGACGGCTGTGATGGTGCAAGATCTGATCTTGACCCGCTTTCAGGTCGAGTACCATCCGCATTACATCTGCAATCTATTGGATCAACTCGGTTTTTCCTTCCAGAAGGCCCGTTTTGTCTCTGATCATCTGGATGAAGGTGCCCGCAGACGTTGGCTGACCGAAACCTGGTCTGCCATCTTGCAGTTGGCTCGTCAGAAAAAGGCGCTGATTCTCTTTGGTGACGAGGCCAGTTTTGCGCAGTGGGGTTCACTGAGTTACACCTGGGCTTGCAAGGGCCAGCAGCCTACTGGCAAAACAAGCGGCCGCCGCAAGGGTTACAAGGTTTTCGGCCTGATTGAGTTCTTTTCCGGCCGCCTGTTCTGGAAAAGCCAGAGCGGCCGCTTCAACGCCGAAAGCTACACCGCCTTTTTGTCCGAAGTCTTGGCACAGACGCAAGAGCCGCTGATCCTGATCCAAGACGGAGCCAAGTATCACACCTGCAAGGCCACGCAGGAGTTCTTTGCGCTACACACGGACCGCTTGACTAAGTTCCAGCTGCCGTCATACTCGCCCGACTTCAATCCGATAGAGCATTTCTGGCGCAATGTCAAGAAGGATGCAACGCATCTCAAGTACTTCGCAACCTTCGATGCCATGACCGAGAAGGTTGACAACACGCTGCAGAAATTCGCAACACTGCCCAACCGTATTCTGGCCCTGATGGGCAGATACTGCGAATCTCTCGGTAATGCAGCTTGATCACCATCACCCCGAATCTTTATCTGAACTACTATAGCAGTGGTTGGTGCTGAGATCGGCACTGGTCAGCCCGTGACCTTATCTGCCCAAGAATCAACTGGCCGTCTTGTTTATAGCAATGCCCAGGCGGGCGGCGGAGAGTATGGGTTATTCGTCCAGCGTGTTTCAGCGAGCGGTATTCAGCTCTTCGCTCACAATGCACTGACAGTCGCGGGTGGCGATACTCATTACGCCGCTTATCGAAGCTGGAATGGGCAGGGATCCATGACCCTGCAGATTGATTACGGGAGCAACGGTACGATTGATGAAACCCGCACGTTGACGAACCAGGTCAAGCGGGTGTTTCTGCCGCGTGTCGCTCGATAGAAATCATAGTTGACGGGCGACAAGGACCCGATGAGCGAACGTCGGTGAGGCCCATCTTATGGCGGTTTGACCTGCTCAGCGGTGCCTGGTCTACCCCCGTGGTGTATGGGGGTGTTACGATTGCGCGTGCAACTGAGGAGGAAGTATGAAGCGTCATAACCATGCGAGGTTTCTAATCGCAGGCGTTCTGATTCTGCTTGGCTGCCTGCTGTCTTTGCAGCACCGCATCTTTGCCGAGCTACAGCCTGTAGCCGCAACCTCTATCGCCTTACCTGCATCAGGTCATACGGGTCCAGCCGTGGCCGGCACTGCCATTCCCGTGAAACACGCCGAGAGGGTCGAAATGTTCGCGTCTCTGGCGCGCATCCTGACCAGCCCTAATTTCGATGAAAAGATCGCTTCGGCCCAGATGTCATGGGCGCAGCCACTATCACCGCAAGCAGATTGTACTGGGGTGTCGAATGGCACGTGTGTCGAGACGCGTGCCGGTCTTTCGCTCTGCAATCTGAACAACATCTGTGTCATCAAAGTCGATCTGAACCGCAACACCTTGCAGCCACGGGTGGTCATAGCGCCATCCGGCGGCACTGCCTGGTTGAGTTCCATGGCAACCAGCGCCGGCGGCATTGCTGCCATCAACGGCGATTATTTTAGTGGATGTCCAGACAATTCTCCGCCGCTCAACTGTGGTGAAGGTTTGACGTTCGTTGATGGTACCGATTACACGGACTATAGCGGCGCCGAATGGCAAAACCGGCGTTCCCTGGGAATAAACGGTAGTTATGATCCCAACATCGGTTGGCCTAATGAACAGAATGATTACCATTGGCTTACGTTGGGAGGCGGCCCCCAGGTGACGTTCGGCGGCGAATACCGATGGCGTTGTTGGTATCAGGGCTACAACACGGATGGCGACTGCGCATGCAGTAACAACACGGTTGTCATCAATGATGAGCTATTCGGGTGTTCCGCGAACAACTGGTGGAATAGGCCACAAAGTTTCATTGGATTTAGCGAGGATCGCAATACTCTGTTCCTGGCCGCCAGCCAACCAGGCTACAATAAAACCCCGCACGAAATGCACGACGTCTTGTGGGTCAATGGTGCACGCAACACCTTGAAACTTGATGGTGGGGGATCATCCGGCCTGTACTTTAACGACGGCGGATTCTCCTTCGCCTGGAATGGTGGCCGGCAGGTTGCCAATGCCTGGGTCATTGTTCCATACACGGTACCTCCATCGCCCACGCCGCCGCCTGCCGGGAGCTGGCATGTTGAGTACTTCAGCGATCGCAATTTGGGCGGACGGTGTTACGACGGTTATGAGAGTACGACGTATGTATCCAAGCAGTGGGGAACCGGATCACCTGCCAGTGGTTGTCCAAACGACAACTTCAGCGCTCGCTTTACCCGTATGATGAGTTTGCCCGGCGGCGACTACCGCTTTCACTGCCAACACGACGACGGCTGCCGGATTTTTATTGATGGACAGTTGCGACTGGACGCCTGGTGGGATTCGTCATTCACGGGCCATGATTGGGGTGGAACGCTATCCTCTGGGAATCATGAAGTGAAAATCGAGTTTTACGAGAACTCGGGCGATGCACGACTCGAGGCCTGGTGGCAGGGCGCAGGTTATCTGCCCTCCGAACAGGGATGCAGTGCAAGCGAGTGGTGCGCTGAATACTGGGGAAACGTGGATTTGCAGGGCGCCCCCTACATGCGTTTCAATGAAGGGGGCGGCGTTCTCGATCACAACTGGGGTACAGGAGGACCGGGAACACCGTATGGCTTGCCCGGCGACCGCTTTAGCGATCGCTTCCAACGAACGGTTGGCTTCGCCTGTGGACGGTACCGGTTCAATGTATTCTCCGATGATGGCGTGCGCCTGTGGGTTGGTAACCAGTTGCTCCTTGATCAATGGCATCCACAGGCTGCTTCCTTCCAAGTCGAAGCGGACTTACTTGAGGGGAATGCCGTGGTGCGGGTGGAGCATTACGAAGAAGCGGGCGGTGCCAGCATCCACCTGGACTGGCAGCAAATCAGCAGCTGTGCGACGCCAACACCGACTGCCACCCATACCCCCACGCCTTCGCCTACTTTTACGCCCACGGTGACGCCGACGGCCACCGTCTGCCCTGACTACACACCGCCGCCGGGCATCGGGGTGGAGGACATTCAGACGATCGTCGCTCATTGGGGAGAAACGCCCGGCAGCCCCAGCTGGGAGCCACGTTTCGATCTCAATGCCGATGGGCGCGTGGACATCATTGATATCATGCGCACCACTGCCGTCTGGGGAACGACGTGTTGATATCAACGGCAGGGCAATACCTGTGGCTAACATTGGATTTGTACCCGATGATTGGAAGGGGATGAATAGGGGTACCGGTCGGTACGACGGCTGATGCCTCCAGATTGAGCATTGAGGAGGTACGCGTTACCATGAAAAAGGCTGCTTTTTCTCTCTGTCTGATCATTGTGGTTCTGTTTCTAAGCATAACAATCCCGTCCACGGAGGCCATGTCCCGTCGCGACAATGATGATCTCCTTGCGGACATCGCAGACAAGCCCGAAGGCAAAGCCGAGTTTGTCTCGATGCGTTCCAACCTATATGATCCCTCCAGCCAACTTCAGGCGCAGGCGCATACCACAAATTCTCAGTTGAAATCGGACTGCGGAATGTGACAATGACTTTGAGACAACTCAAGGTCGGAATTTAGTGTACAGGC
>CAZDSN010000160.1:0-6188 GCA_964507675.1 uncultured Ardenticatenaceae bacterium
AGCCTGGCGCAGGCGGGGGTGATTGGCTAATCCCAAATAATTATTGGCGCAGAAATTCAACAAGCGCCGCCCTTCAATCGTCACCCAACCATCCATCGGGGATTCAATGGTGCGAATGACGTTAAACAAACCGGCTTGCTTCAAACCAGCCAATTCTTCTTCAATCCAACTAACCGTGCTGCTCATAATCGCTCCTGTGAAAGATTCGTAGATTGGGCATCCTTGCCCGATTTTCAACGCTGCAATGGTAACAAAAGTAAAGAGAAGTTCAACTAGAAGCTGAGATGCGCTTCTGTTTTACCCCTTGCCCCCCCAGGCTGGCGGCTACCGCCTACATCCCCGTGGGGAAATCAAAAAAGCGCGTATCCAGGCCAAAGCGCTGCCGCAAATGCGCGCCCAACGCCTTGACGCCAACAGTTTCAGTGGCATAATGGCCGGCATAAATGATGTTCAAACCATAATCGCTGGCTGCCCAATAGTTGGCGTGGGAGGTTTCGCCTGTGACATAGGTATCTACGCCCAGGTCATTGACCGCCGCCGCTTCGTCCGCGCCAAAACCAGAGAGGATGGCCACACGCTCCACCTGCGCCGGGCCATGGGCCAAAACGCGGGCAGTCGTGTGCAGTTGTTGGTTTACCCTGTCTACCAACTGGCTCAGGGCAACCGGCTGCGCCAGGGAGCCATAGACGCCCAGTTTCGTCCCCATCACGTCCCCCCACCACGCGGTCACGGACACCCCCAGCATTTGCGCCAGCACGGCGTTGTTGCCGACTTCGGGGTGGGCGTCCAGGGGCAGGTGGGCAGCATACAGGTTGATGCCGTGCTGCAGCAGCAGGCGCACGCGCTGCCCCAGCGGTCCAGCCAGACGTTCGACGGTACGCCACAGAATGCCATGATGCACCAGCAGCATATCTGCCTGCCAGGCAGCGGCGGCGGCAATAATGGCTGGGGATACGTCCACAGCCAGCGCCAGGCGATTGATGTCGTCATTGTCGCTTTCTAGCTGCAAACCCTGGGGCCCATAATCCGGGATAGCGGCAATTTGTAAATAATCGTCCAGGTAAGCAGTGAGGTCGTTGCGGCGCATAGTAAGGTTCCTTTGAATCAGGCAGACTGGAGCAGTCTTGGAGACTGCTCCAGTCTGGGGTTATCCTTTGCAGCTTTGGTCGGGGACAAGATACAGGTCGGTGGCGTATTTGAGGTGGAGCAAGACGTTGGAGAGGTCAGCGGCGCCGATTTCCACCAGGACGGCGGCTGCCTGATCAGACGCGTTAACCAGATTAAGGCAGGTTGTATAGGCAGTGGGGGGGGCCGGCGTGCCGGCAGTTGCGCCCAACGGCATTTGCGTCAGGATGACCAGGCGCGCGGGGGCGCCTGCCGGCAACACATCTAGCGGCGCGCGATTTTTCTCCAGGGGCAACGTCCAGAATACCTTGCCGGCAGCGGGCGTGGGCGTGGGGGTGATGGTGGGGGTTTCCAGAGGATTGGGGATCGCTACCGTGGGCGTAAAAGTGGCGGTGGGCGTGGGCGTGACGGTGGGCCAGACGGCGAGCAAATGATACGTCAGTTTGGTGTTGGCGTTCAGCAGCCCCGCTTCCAGGGTGGGCGCGGCCGCGGCGGGCACGGCCAAAACTATCGTCTTGGCGTCTGCGCCGGCCACGCCGCGCACTTCGCCGGTGGTGCGCAGCGCCGAGACGGGCGTACTTTTGTCATTGGGCACGTAGACAGTGAAACCAATCACCCTGCCAGGCGACAGCAGTTCGACGCCACCCACGATCTGGCTGGCGGGCACAACCAGTTCTTGTAGCGCTGGCGGAGATGTCAAGGTCGCATCCAGGTCTAATACCAGGCGCAACATGCCCCAGACAAACAGGACAATCAACAACCAGTAGCGCCGCCTGTAAAGAAAGTCCAATATGGCGTTCACAATAGCACCCCTATGAAATGGTCAAGACAGTATCCTGACCTGCTCTGGGACCAGTGGGTAATAAACAGTGAGCAAAAACTGTGCGTCAACGTCGGTTTCCTACTGGCCTTCCACATCTCCCTTGTCTATGACGCCCAGCATAACCATCGTGTCGTCTGCCCAATGCAGCAGGGGGTCATATTTTTTGTTTTGCAGTACTCTCACAATCGTTTCCCGCGGTACGGGCAGGGGCTTAGGGCGGGGAGAGTCAAGCAGCTTCAGGTTATGGTTGATGATTTCGGGAGAGCCACCCCCCTGCTGTAACGCTTTTTGGAACATCTGACGGGCCAATTTTTCATCAGGGGGGTGTTTCCACATGGCCGCGCAGCCTATATTGTTGTAATCTGCTGCCTTAAGCGGGTTGCGGGTACCCTGGTATGCCAACCACCAGCTATAAACAGTGTCTGCTTTGTCGGGATTCTCGCAGTCGCCGGCGCTCAGTTGAAAGTAGCGGGTAGCGCCCGCCATGGGCCGGAACTGGCAGGGAGACGGGTTACCGTCCAGACGCACAATAAAGGGGCCGGCCAACGGGCCTTCGATCATGTCCGTGCCCGATTCGGTGACTACCCGTGTCAGACCCAGATCCTCGGGGGCGTTAACGGTAATGACGTAGCCCCGCCAGGTCCTGGCCAACTCGGAGCCCAAACCAAGGTCTCCCAGCAACGACTGCCATAATACTTCCTGTTCCTTCATCTTACGACTCCTGATCTTCTATCTTCAGTGGGTGCAGCACGCAATGAATCACACTGCCAGCAGGCGCGCCGGCAATCAGCCAGCTTACCTGCGATTCGCCGGCGACGGGGCCAGGGGTAACTGTTAAATCCAGGTTAACGAGAGCTACAATGGGGAAGATATTTGCCGGCAGCTTTTGTTTGTCGTTCAAGCGGGTGACAGTCAGGTTTATATCGGCTGCAGCGTTGCTGCGCAAAACCAGCTTGACGCGATCTTCACCGGCAGGTTTTACCTCCAGGATAGCGGCATTGGCAACAGCCACCTGCAGGCGGGGATCATAGGCCAACTCGTATCGCAGCCAGGCAGTGGCCCGCGGCGGGATGTCGCCCAGCGGCCACAAAAGGGATTCAGGCGTGCCAGGCTGGCGCAGGCCGCGGATGCGGGAGGATTGGTTGAGTACACCGGATACGGCGGCGGGAAGGATGGGGGCGCATTTGTCACGAACTAACAGGAATACGTTTTGTGCCGGCAAGGCGTGTTCGCCGCTCTCCTCATTGGTAATGGCAAACAAATAGGACAGGCGACAGGCGGTCAGGTGGGCAACGGTATTGCCCTGCAACTGCCAGCTATTGAGCCGCTGCTGTTCCGTTTTCACGCTGACCGTAGAGGGGTAAGTAAGCGTCATGTCTGAGGGTAAGGCAGCAGCCGGCTTTTCTTTATACCAGTCGGCCTGGCGTTCGGGGATGGTCAACTGCTTCGTCCACTCCTGGTCTGGCGGCAACTGCAGCGCCCCATACAGCAGCCAGCGGGATACATTTTCCCAGCGCGTCATTTGCCTGTCTTTCTTAGTCTCTTTGTCTTTTTGCAGGTCGTCAAAAGTATCCAGGGCGCGCAGTTTTAATTTGCCGGCGACGGCGTCCAGATGTAAATCAAAGGCCAGGCGTATGTCGCGCGCCCAGGCCCGCGCCTGGGGCACAGTTGTCTGGTAAGCGGCGTAACCAAACAGGGCCAGCACGAGCAGCCAGAGGACGTGCCATAGGGGTCCCCACCAAAGGCGTACCAGCAGGATTTCAGCCCCTACCAGGATAAAAACGCCTACCAGACCGGTGAGGAATATCAAGGTGTCCATTCTGGCGGCAATGTCTTTTTGCAGTTCGGCGTTTTCCGTGCGCAGCGCAGTTTCCATAGCCGGCCAGATAGTGTCCAGGTGCACGCCGTATTGGTTCCAGGTGTAGCTGGCGGGGTTGGCCAGAATGTTGCCTAACTGGGTGGGGGCCAGGGCGGCGCGTTCGGGGAAATCGGCGGCCAATCGCTGCGTGGCTCGCGCGGCTTCTGTTTCGGATTCTCCTTTCTCAGCATAAGTCTGTAACTGGGACACTAACGCATCATACAGGCGTTCTTGCCTGGCAACGCCTTTTTTGCCTAACCAGGTGGTGTAAATGCTCTGACCGCTGGCAAAATTGACCATGACGCTGCCGGCAGCATTGAGCAGATAGCTGAGCACAAAGAGGATAAAAGTTCCCAGCACAACCTGCCAGGTCGTAGACAATGATTCAAAGGCCAGAACGGCGGCGACGTTATGCTGGCGTAGGACAGGCAAAATCAGCACCTGATTCAAAGCCAGAAAAATCGCGGCGGCCACTAACGGGCCAGGTTTTATGAGCTTTTTGAAATCATCCGTGATGGTATTGCCCAGGACTTCGGTTAAGGAAGATAGTACAGGGAAAATACTCACCGGTGGCTCCTTTCACAAGCAAACGTGATAGCAACTGATGACGATTTAAGCGCAAGGATAAGAAGAGAGAAAAACCGCTACTGGAAGCATTATAGGCCAACAGGATGCACCTGTAAAGCCATTTCTGGCGCGGGCGGGGGCATGTTGCTGTTGATGTGGACGGGAGATTACAAAAGCCTGGCAAACTTTTGTAATCTGGCCCATCCTGCGCAAGGCGGCCAGGGATGGCCGCGCTACTGGTAGTTGAACACCTGTTCAGCGTTGTGTTCAGGGAACGTAGACTTCATACAAGGGGCCGGGATCAGGAATCCAGTACATGCCCAGGTACAGGTTGCCTTTGTTATCCTCGCCAAAGGTGTTGAGGAAAAGGTCTACGGCGTCAAATGTGCCCAACTGCACGGTTTCAGGTACGCCATTTTCATAGGTCATGGCAAAAATGGAGCGGCGGCAAGAGTCGGCAAAGATGAACCGTCCATCTGTTTCGGGGCGAAGGACTTTGCCGGCAATGGCAGCGCAGCCCGTGCCGACGCCGTGCCCGTGAGGGTAGTAATAGGCAGGCAAGGTGAAACGCCACGGCTCGGCGCACACACCTTCGCTTAACTTTACCTCCGGGCCTTCCAGGCAGGGCCAGCCAAAGTTGTAGCCAGGCGCGCCGCCGGGAATGATGTCTACTTCCTCCCAGGAGCGATCGCCTACGTCGCCGATGTAGATGTGACCGCGCACGGGGTCAATGGCAAAACGCCAGGGGTTGCGCAGACCATACGCCCAGATGTCTATAGGAACGAGAGCCTGGGCATCAAGAAAGCGGTGCATCTGCAAGGGGGTATGGGCTTCCACCAGACTGCTCACGTCCAGGCGTAAGAGCTTGCCCAGCACGGATTGACCATCCTGGGCCACCAGGAACTGCGAATCATCCCCTACCCCTTGATACAAATGACCGTCAATGGGATTGAACGCCAGGCCGCCGCCGTTGTGCAGAACGCTTTGTTGACCTATCTGCAGCAGGATCAATTCGCTGGCGGGGTCAGCCACATTGGGATCGGCGGAAACGTGGAAGCGGGACGTGCGCACTTCCCACTGAGCGCCTAACTGGGCGGTGTAGGTGACAAAGAAGTAGCCATTTTGGGCGTATTCGGAATGGAATGCCAGGGCCAAGAGACCCTGTTCTTGCCCATCATCCACAACACGGTCTGTGATATCCATAAATGGGGTGATGGTTCCGGGGGGTTGGATGACGAAAATAACGCCACGTTTTTCCACAACAAACAGGCGGTCGTCGCTAGCATGGGTGATGTCCGTAATAGGCCCAAAGTTGCCTATGCCTGGGACTATCTCAAACTCACGGGGCGTGGTCATCACAGGCAGGTACACGATGCCTGGCTCGACTGCCTGGCTGGAGGCAGGTGACAGGAAGAAGATGAAGCCTGTCGCTGCCAGCAAGAGGCCCAACAGGCCCAAAAAAGCGGGTTTGACGCGATTAAAAGGCATGAGATACCGTCCTTGTTCTCAGGTTCACAGCCGGGTTGGTGCGAGCGCCAGCCTGGTTGATAAAGGTTAGCCATGAAGTTGCCGGCAAGGCATATCCATGGCAGTCTGGTGAATTATTGCCTCATTTTTTGATTGGTCAAGACGAGGTAACGGGGATTGCCTGGAACGCCCGGCAGCATGGGGAGTCCGAGTGAAACGAGAAATCCCGCGCAACTCGCCATTTGCGCGGGATTTCTCGCCGAAGACGGCTCGAAATGACTTGTTACTGTAATGACCCGGCGGCAGGTGGGCGGCCACAGTCAGCATTGGCTCGGAAACGGTCTGCCC
>CAZDSN010000160.1:6288-7799 GCA_964507675.1 uncultured Ardenticatenaceae bacterium
ATGGTGAGCGCAATCGCGCCCCCCAGCAGAACCGCTGCGCCGATGGCTATAATGGGCAGCAGCCAGCGGCGTAGTGCGGTCAACGGTTGGGCTATTTTTTCCGTTGGGGAAGCGTTCGGGTTCATCATCGCTGTCGCACACTTCCCAGCCCATTGATGGTCTGCCTGAGCGTGGGATTACCGATATATTCCACACTTCCCATGCCGTCTATGCGAACATCAAGCTCCTCACTGACCTGCACAACCGCCAGACCAACCCCATTGTGCCGTACGACAGCTTCACGACTCGCCAGCGTATCGGCGGTATAAGCGCCAGCGCCGTTGATTTCGATGGTTTGGGTATCTACCTTGCCAGAGACTGTGATATTTCCGCCTCCAGCCAGGTCAACCTGCCATTTGTCGTTATCTATTTGGTTAACCTGGATGCTGCCAATTCCATCCAGTTCTACACTATCAATCGTATTGACCGTGACATGGTAAGCAAGGTCGGTCACGTCGTTAAAGACGGTGTTCTCCCGCGTGCTGATGATTAACTGACGACCGCGGACGCGGGTTTCAATGTAGGGCAGCAAGTTGTCATCAGCGGTAATGGTCAGGGATTCACTACCGGTCTGGTCAATTACCAGCTCGCCCATGCCTTGCAGGGATACGGACGTAAAGCCGCTTACTTCACGGTCTTCAGTTGTCACATCCCCAGAGCCACGAATTATCTCCACCGAACCAACAGCGCCGCTGCAGGCTGTCAACAAGCCTGTCAAAGCTATCATCAGAATGAAATGTTTGAGACGCATGATATTTTCCTCCTCATGTCGCCGCCAGGCGGAGAGACGGTCAGCCTCTTGCCGGCAGCGTATTGTTTCAACTGCGCCTTTGCGCCAGGTAGATACAAAACCCTTCTACCTGTGGTCAGATCAACGCGCATAACAGAGTGTTGCGTCCCAGCCTGCCATCAATTGCTGGCAACCCATGACTGCTCCACACGCTGACGCAGCGTCAGCAGCATCTTGCGCTCCATGATGAACTGGACGAAATAGGTCAATTTGATGGGCAGCTCCTGCGGTATAGCTATGTTGGAACGGAGCAGCAAGCGGGTTGAGCCGTCGGGCTGCGGCGTCAGCACGAACTGCCAGGTGTCGAAGCAGGGTTCATCTGGTTTGCTCTCCAGACCGAAGCACAACAAAACGGCTTCATTGGCAAGCAGTTGGCGCACGTACAGGCCAGGGCCGGGATTCAGGATGTAATCTTTGGGCGTAAAGCGCCAGAAGTCGCCAACCTGCACGTTCTGATATTCAGGCAGGATGCGGTTTGTGGTGTGGACGTTGAGACCAAAAAGATTTTCCAGCCAGTCGTAGCTGTACATACCGCCGCGATCCACGCCGATTTGCAGCAGCCAGGGATAAATGGCTTCCGGCGGCGCTAGAATCGTAATACCTTTGGTTGTGTGCAGGTTGGCAGTAGGCACGATGTCATCACCCGGCAGGGTAGCGTTAATCTCTGCTTGGGATGCACCCC
>CAZDSN010000161.1:0-2578 GCA_964507675.1 uncultured Ardenticatenaceae bacterium
AGCCGTACCTACCCAACCGGCTGGTACCCAACCGCGCCACGTCTGGCCGCCGTCCTGCCAGGTCACTTCTATCCAGAGGGGGCCGCTGTTAAGAATGGCAACAATTGTGCCCGCAGGAATGGCGCGATAGAGCACGGCTTCCAGGCGGGGTTCCTGCCTGGCCCACACATTTCCCGTTGCCTGAAAAACAAGGGGCGTGCTGGTTGGCGGCGCAGGCGTCATGGTTGGCCGCGTTGTCGCCGTGGCGCTGGGAAGGAGGGTAGGCGATGGCATATTCGTTGGGGAAGCGGTCTCTGTTGGCCTGGGGGTCGTCGTCGGCGTAGCCGTCCAGACAGCCGTGACGGTGCTGGTGGCTGTGGGCGCTGTCGTCGCAGTGGCTGTCGCCGTCGGGGACGGCGCAGGAAAGGCGACAGGCCACAGTTGCACCGTAAAATAGAGATAAAAGCAAGCCAGCAAAATGAAGAACACTCCGCCAATGCCGGCAGCCGCCACAGCCAGCCGCTGCCGCTGGCTCAGCGGCGCCGCCGTCGAAGTGCTCGGCGCAAGCCCCACGCGCATACAAAAATCTTCCAGCCGGGGGCGTAAATCAGGTATAGTAGCGGGGTCGCCCGTATAATGACGCAGCGCCGCCTCATGCCGCACGTGCAAATCTGCCGCTAATTCATGCAGTTGCGCCCGGAAACCTTCCGGCTCAACGCCCGTGATCACAGCAGCTACATACACCACCGCACCATTGCCAATGATAATGCGCTGATCGCCATACTGGATTTCATCCAGGTCTTCATCCTGTTGGCCGCGGCCAAATGAGTCCTGGGTGAAATCTCGAATCGCCGTCAACATGCCGCTGATCAGGTCTGTGTCCCTCAGGTCCGACGCCGCCGGCACGTATGGCGCGACTAACAGACCCGAATCATGTTGAATAATAAACAGACCACGAATGTTAAAGGGCAGCGACTGGCGCAGCGCCCATGCGCCGGGATCCACCCCACGTAGCCGGGCCAACGCCATACGAAAAACGCCCTCTGGCCCAAAAGTTCGATTCAGGCGGGCATCAATGTTACGCTGTAGTTCCAGCGTAAATTCAGCCAGGGCGCGTTGAATCGTGCTGCCAATAATCGGGTAAAGTGACTCCACCATCTCCTGGCGGGAATCCCGAATCTGCACCCGAATCGCCTCGCCCATCACAGGCCCCAAAGCCTCAGCCATCTCTTCGCGCTGTTCATGGATGGCCTGCCCCACCAGATCGCCCATCAAAGGCTTTATTTGGGCAATGGTGGCCTCAGAGCTATCTGGCACCAGCCTGGCAAGCGCCTCCAGAGAGGTTTGCAGCATCTCCAGACGTTCGTGGTGCCAGGCAATTTGTGCCTGTTCTGCTTCCAGTTCGGCAGCAATACGCTGCGCCAGCGTAGCCATATCAGCCGCCAGGGCTGCCCGCGTCGCTTCGCTGCCGGCAGTAAGCTCTTCCAGCAGCCGCTGCAAAGCGTCAAGCCGCAGTTGCTGCTCAGACAGCAAAATAGCCCGAATAGCAGCCACGCCGCGCTGCTGTTCTCTTGGCTGCTCAGCCTCAGGGGCGTCCAGGGGGGCAGACGGGTTCCACATGGATGCAGCGGTTACTCATTATCCTGAGCGGCTGCTTCGACCCGTCCTTGCAGATTCTGACCCATTTCCATTAGCATTTGCCCCAGATCATGGCGCGAAGTCTTTTTGTCATCCAGCCAGGCGGATAACGCCAGGAGCTCCTGGCGCAAATCTTCGTCACGCTGCCGCGTTTCATTTTGAAAAGTCAGCAGACGATTGCTCTGGTCACTTCCCAGACGATCTATTCTGTCGCTCAACTCGCTCTTCGTTATCTGAATCTGGGCCAACAGGTCCTGGCGCAAGGCATCAAGCGTGTCTGTCACTTCCCGCTGCATCTCGTGCAGCAAGGTTGTTTGCGCCTTATCCTGCCGGGCCAGCCGGTCGCCCCAGTCGCGCTGCGTTTCGCTCAGATCAGCGGTCTGGCGTGCTGCCTGTTTTTCGATTTCTGTCGTTAAGGCCTTGCGCGCTTTGGTCAGGTTGTCTTGAGTGGCAGACTCCAGTTTGCCGATTTTGGCGTGGATAGCATCATCCAGTTCCCGCCGTACCGCTTCCAATCTCTGTTCCAGATCATTCAGACGCTGCTCAGTAGCCCGCGTCTGGTTACCGTAAAGAATTTCCTGCAGGCGAGATAATTCGCTGTCAACTTCGGCGCTGCTGGTTGTCGCCGCAGCGGTTACAGCAGGCACAACTTTTTGTTGGGGCATAGAAATCTCCTTGTGGCACAGTATAGGCGTTATTTGGTATGCTTATTTTATGCGACAATTATCATTATGGAAAGCGCTTGGACTATTATGGTCAATATGGTGGAGTGTTGGATGTTCTACAGCCGGTCCGGAGGCGGTCACCGATCTGGCGGCAATGGCCCCAGTTGCCACGCCAACGCTAACCGCTCTGGTGGCTACTGCATCGGTAGCCGCCACTTTGCCCACTGAAGATAACGGGAACGCCAGCGCGGCATTGACGCCCGGCCCAACCGCATGGCTCAGTCAGACGCCCAGCC
>CAZDSN010000161.1:2678-7783 GCA_964507675.1 uncultured Ardenticatenaceae bacterium
CGCCCAGCCAGACGCCCAGCCCCACTGCCACCCCGGCGGTCACAGCCACCAGCGCCAGCACGGCTACGCCTACCACCACGCCGCTGCCTTCCCCGGTTCCCATTGAGCGCCGCTGCCCAGATCCAGCGCCAGTCAAACCAGAGTATAACCACTTCTGGCTTTCTAGCCAGATATGGCCAACGCCAGCGACCACTGCTGAAAGTCACTTCTGGTTATCCAGGCCGCTGCCAGGTGGAGGGCGGCTGCTCACCAGCCAGATTTTGCCTTATGGCTTTGATGGGCTGGGAAGATACTTACTCCACAATGGGGCAGACATGTCGGAGCAAATGGGCACGCCTGTGCTGGCTGTTGCTGACGGCACGGTCATTGTGGCCCAGTCTGACGAGCGGGAGTTATACGGTTGGCGCTGCAACTGGTATGGACACCTGGTGGTCATTCAGTTAGACGAAACCTGGCAGGACCAACCGCTCTTTGCTGTGTATGGACACGTGCTGAACATGGTGGTCACGCCTGGCGAGCGCGTCTGGCGCGGACAGCCGGTGGCTGAAGTGGGTATTGGCGGCGCGGCCATTGTCCCCCATCTCCATTTTGAACTGCGGGTAGGTGAAAACAGCTTCAACGCCACGCGCAACCCCCTGCTGTGGATTTCGCCAGGGGAAACACGCGGCGTGATTGCCGGCAGGCTGATTGACCCCGAGGGGCGGCCCTGGCAGGGTCACCCGGTCCAGGTGCGGCGCATGGAGCCGGCAGCCGCCCCGCCAGAAAACGCCGGAACGGATGGCTCTGAGGGCGCGGCTGCCACAGCAGAAGGTTCAGAGACCATAACAGCCTGGACTTATCTGGACGATCCGCAGCACATAATCAATCCTGACGAAGGGTTTGCCGAAAATTTTGTTTTGTCCGATCTGCGCCCAGGCGTCTATGAAGTGCAGACCACCGTACAGGGAGAAACGTACCGGGTGACGGTGGAGGTAATTGCCGGCAGTGTTAGCCCCATCGAACTCGTCACCCTCCCATTCAAGCCACCCACGCCTGCACCAACGTCCAGCAGTGACACTGACTTGCCATGACTTACCAGTGCCGGGTTTATCGCCAGACACATTGACCTTTCGCTGTGATAGCTGGTACAATGCCGGCAACGCTGCGCTTCTCGGCAAGTGTGCTATCACGATTGTCGAATGTGAGAACCATCATGATAACTAATTTGCGTTTACAGAACTTCAAGTCGTGGAAGGACACAAAAAATGTACGCCTGGCTGCCTTAACAGGTCTGTTTGGCGCCAACAGTTCCGGCAAAACAAGTCTGCTGCAATTCTTGCTCATGCTTAAGCAAACGGCCGAATCTGCTGATCGCTCTCGCGTGCTGCATACAGGGGATGACCGCACTTATGTAGATTTAGGCACTTTTAATGACTTAACCTATCGTCACGAAGAGTCAGATAACCTTTCGTACACTTTGACATGGCAGTTAACGAAGCCATTACACATTACAGACCCGGAGCGAAAAAACGCCAGACTGTTTCAAATCAGCGAACTACAATATGAAGCAGCAATTCGTAACGTCAAAGGTGTTATTCACGTAGACCATTTTAGCTATGGGTTTGACGGGAACCAGTTTGGCATGGAGCGGCAGTCCGATAATGATAAAAAAAATGACTATAGCCTGATCTTTTCCGGCTATGATCTCAAGCGAACCCGCGGGCGACCATGGTTGTTGCCCCCCCCGGTAAAAAGCTACGGCTTCCCAGATCAGGTAAATGCTTATTATCAAAATGCCGGATTTCTGTCCGAACTTGTTTTGGCTCTTGAGGAACAGTTCCAGCAGATGTTCTATTTAGGCCCATTGCGCGAATACCCCAGTCGCCATTACTTGTGGTCCGGGGAAAAACCGCAAGACGTTGGCCGGCGCGGTGAACAGGCTGTACCAGCGCTCCTGGCTTCTCAGGGTTCAGGCAAGGTCATTCACCGCGGGAGAGGACGCTCCAACCAGACGGTAGAGGAGTGCGTGGCGATGTGGTTAAAGGAGTTGGGACTGATCCATAGCTTTGATTTGAAGCCCATTGCCGAAAACCGAAAGGAGTATGAAGTGCGTGTGCGCCAGACAGCCAAATCGCCAGAGGTTTTGATAACTGACGTCGGCTTCGGCGTGTCACAAATTCTGCCAGTGCTGGTATTATGTTTTTACGCGCCCGAGGGGTCAACCATCATCTTGGAGCAACCTGAGATCCATTTGCATCCGGCGGTACAGGCAGGACTGGCGGACGTGTTTATTGACGCCATAACGACACGCAACGTCCAGATCATTCTAGAAAGCCACAGCGAACATCTTTTGCGTCGTCTGCAATTACGAATAGCGGAAGAAAAATTGTCGCCTGCACAAACGGCGCTATATTTTGCCGCCATCTCAGATCAGGGATTATCTCGCCTACAACAACTTGAACTGGATTCATTCGGTAATATTCGCAACTGGCCTGACAAATTCTTTGGTGACGAATTAGGGGATTTAGCAGCGATGACGCAAGCTGCTATGCAGCGGCAATCGGAAGTTTGTGGCTGTGGCTCGATCCCACCCAGAACATCCACCCATTCTGAATGCAGTAGATACAGATTGGCGAGATTATGACGCAGTTCTCGCTGAACACAACGTAACCGTTGAGTTTTTATGCCCAGACGAAATGTGATTGGCTGAGGCTGTCAGGAGAAACACCATGCGGGTAATCATTACAGGCGGAACGGGCTTGATTGGGCGGGCGCTAACGCAAAGTCTGGTGCAAGATGGACATGAAGTTATCGTACTGACACGCAACCCAGATCAGGCGGGACAGATGCCGGCATCCGCCAAAGCCATCAAATGGGATGCACGCACGGCTGCCGGCTGGGGGCATCTGGCAGATGGGGCATGGGCCATTGTAAACCTGGCCGGCGCAGGCATCGCTGGAGATGGTCTCATACCGCAGCGGTGGAGCCAACAGCGAAAGCAAGTGCTGCGAGACAGCCGCCTTTATTCAGCCGCCGCTGTCATAGACGCCATAGCCGCCGCAGCCCAAAAGCCTGCCGTATTGCTGCAAGCCTCAGCGGTTGGCTACTATGACGTACACACCGATAACCGGGACGTGACAGAAACAACGGCGCCCGGACAGGGCTTCTTGCCACAATTGTGTGTCGCCTGGGAGGCCAGCAGCGCAACCGCTGCCGATTATGGTGTGCGCCGTGTGGTGCTGCGCACAGGGTTGGTGTTGAGCCGGGACGGAGGCATTTTGCCGCGCACCGCGCTGCCCTTCCGATTGTTTGTGGGCGGTCCAATGGGCAGCGGGCAGCAGTGGATGCCCTGGATACACATCGAAGACCAGGTGCGAGCGATGCGATTTTTGCTTGAGAATGAGGAGGCCAGCGGGCCTTACAACCTGAGCGCGCCCACGCCCGTGCCGAACAAGACATTTGGGCAGGCGATTGGTCGAGCTTTAGGGCGTCCTGCATTCCTGCCCCTGCCGGCATTTGCGCTGCGGCTAGCATTGGGCGAACTGGCCCACACCCTGCTGACGGGACAGCGGGCCGTGCCACAGCGATTACTGGCGGCAGGGTTCCAGTTTCGCTACATGGATGTGGATAAGGCCATGCAGGATTTGTTGTGACCGCCACCTGGCGAAGGTCAACTTCAACACAAAAAGGCGACGGGCGTAACAAACGCCAGGATTCTCTGGCTATTCTTTGTGTTCTTCGCGTCTTGGCGGTGAAATTCCAGAGAGGCTTTGCGGTGAAATTCCAGAGAGGTTTAGTATTGGACTTTTGACAATGTAAACCGAACTCAATAAAAATTGAGTCAGTTCAAGCACCTTAATAACTGAATCATCGAGCCGATTTGCATGATTTTAAGGCGGTTTTGCCTTCCTCTTACCCTTCACAATCACTTTTTGCTGGGGTCGCGGTGGCAATTTTGTTCCCTTACGTCTGCCGGGTGAAATACCACGCAGTTTGGGTGGTTTGGCAGGTGTCCCAATCTGGCGAATAATTCTGCCAAAATCACGTTGTACCAATGTTGGGGACATTAGACACTTTTTCATCTCTGGTAAATGGCGTTCCCAAGGACGGGGCAAGCTGCCAGCAACCTGCCGCGCCATCCACAGTTGCCCGTAAGCCAGATGCACCAATTGCCACCAGTTTTCTTCGCGCACATCCTCCGGGGTTTGGAAACTGGTCAATAACAAGTTTTGCTTGCCAAAGCGGAAAAAGTGTTCCAGGTCATACCGCTGACCGTACGCTTCATAGATGGGTCGTATACTCAATTCATGGCGTCGTTCCCCGATGGCGATGAGCCACAAGGGGTGTTTGCAAGCCAATTGTCCTTCGGCATCATACCGGACAACCTGCACCAATGTAAAAGGGTAAAGGTGCATCAGCAATCGCTGCGGTTTGTGCTTGCCCGGCATTAGCATATTGTGCCAGGCCTTCATCTCCAGGCGATACACCTTGCCGCGACGACTTGTCTCCATCACCGTCATCTGCTCATCGGGTTGATGCCACGTTTCCGGCTCTTGCAGGGCAAATCTTTGGCCAAACCAGGTAGGATGGCCGACCGGCTGGTTAGCTTCGTCGGGATTATCGGACACAAATTGCCGATAGAAAACCCGTATGCCGCGCGTGCGAGCAATAGTAACCAGACGACGATGATGGCGGTTGGCATGTAAACAAGCAGGTTTGCTGTAACTGGTGTCACCCACATCTACGCATAAGCTCTTCCCAAAAGGCAGTTGGGGGTCTTTGAGCAAAGCATCAATTTGCTTGCTTCCCACCAACTCCTTGTCTTCCTGCGTGCGCACCCGGTGGGTCAGTAAGGGGATGACCCAACTGGGTGACATGCCTGCTTCTGCTTCTGGGAACAAGACAATGGTCGAATATTGGTGCCCAACCGTGACCGGTTTATTACCCTTGATCGGATTCGGTTGATAGACCATCCCTCTATCAGGCAAAGTATGGGCAAACTGGCGTCGTTGCGGCGTCACATCCGTTCCCAATAACCAGAATGACCGCTGCTGTGGCCGAGGTAAATAGGGCGCTAGCAGATGCCCGGCGCCTAACTCATCCCATTCCATTTCGTTGATGGCTTT